>JBFMDV010000022.1 GCA_040753875.1 Candidatus Zixiibacteriota bacterium
GCAGCGGCGTTGTGGTCGTGAAGGAGGGTGTCGTGCCGTCGGCATCAGCCGCCGAAACTACGAAATTGAGTGTTGCACCTTCCACGACCGATCGCGGACCGATCGTCGCCAGTACCGGCGCCTGGTTGACGTTGGTCACGGTTATGACCACTTGCTCGGAATCGATGATCGTGCCATCGGAAGCATAAAACATCACATTGAACGTACCAGCCTGGCTGAAGCTCGGATTGAAGTTGAATGTACCGGTGCCGTTGCCGTTGTCGGTAAACGTGGCGTTCGCCGGAAGCGGCGTGGTGGTTGTCAGGATCGGCGTGGTGCCGTCTGGGTCAGTCGCCGACACGCCAAAATTCAGATTAGCCCCTTCGTTCACCGAACGAGGACCGATCGCCGCCAGCACGGGCGCCTGGTTGACGTTGTTAACCGTGATGACAACCTGCTCGGAGTCGATAGCGATGCCGTCCGAGGCGTAGAATGTCACGTTGTAAGTGCCCGCTTGTGCGAAGGTCGGATTGAAGTTGAAGGTCCCTGTCCCATTGCCGTTATCGAGGAAAGTGGCATTGGTCGGAAGCGGTGTTGTCGTAGTCAGGATCGGCGTAGTACCGTCGGCATCGGTGGCCGAGACGCCGAAATTCAGGTTGGCTCCCTCGTTCACCGATCGCGGGCCGATGGTTGCTAACACCGGCGCAATATTGCCAAG
The DNA here is from genome assembly GCA_040753875.1 of Candidatus Zixiibacteriota bacterium. Taxonomy (NCBI): domain Bacteria; kingdom Pseudomonadati; phylum Candidatus Zixiibacteriota; species Candidatus Zixiibacteriota bacterium. The sequence continues at coordinate 698 of JBFMDV010000022.1, forward strand.
GTATGTGTACCCTCCGGTAAGCGTGCCTGACAGAGCCGAGGCGGTGTTAGTCACGACCACATTGGCCGCACCGGCCGTGCCGGCCGGCGTGACACCGTTGATCTGGAAGGGGGATACAACGGTGACGGAGGTCATGGCGGCGCCGCCGATCGTGGCAGTGGCGCCATTGATATCGAAACCGGAGCCGGCAATCACGACCGAAGTTCCGCCAAACGCCGAACCGGTGTTTGGTGCTATGGAGGCTATGAACGGAGCTACCGGTGCAGCAGTGTTGACAGTCAGGATTGTGGAATGCGGGCCCAGGTTGCCGGAAGCATCCTGAGCGATCAGCAGGTAATGGAATGAACCGCCACCGCTAACAGTGTTATCAACGAAGAAACTGTCGGCCACACCGGGATTGGTCAACAAACCGGCAGGATTGTCAATCCGGAAGAACGAACCGCCGGAGGTTGCGGGGCGCCGATACACGTGATATGACTGCCCGGCCACGCGCGTCCATGTGAGAACAACTGAAGTGGTAGAAACCACACGCCCGGCCATACCGGCGGGTGACGCCGGCCACACCACCGTCCCCAGGGTAATATCTTCCTGCTGGAACGAGTTGTTCGGAATCGGCTTGGCCAGCACCGCCCCTTCTCCATTAGTCGTATTGAAGAACCGGTACATGTACGGGTTCCCGGGCGTCTTGGAGAGAAAATTCTGGAAATCATCGAACCAGTTGCCGGCATCGTACCCGGCGCCAATCGAGGATTCCAGTCGGATCTCATCGTCGGTGTTGTCGGTGAAGCCGTAAAAGCTGATCTCCCCGTTGGCCGGGGTGGTCAGATTGGCGTTCCGCACCACGCCGAATATGGAGCCTTGCGCGAACGCCACCGATGTATGCAATAACAGCAGCAGTATTGAAAGTCCAATCAACCTCTGCATCCTAAACAGACCTAATCTCCTTGCCACTCTGGCACCTCCATATATGTCGAAGCACTTTCTTCCCATAGCATTCTCCTGCCGTTAATGCGGAAAGACGTCGTTGATGGCATTGTTGGCCTGATACGGACGTCCTGCTCTCACCGGGAAATTGACGCCAAACCCTGCGGCAAAGCGCGACTGATAGCTCTGTGACGCCGCCACAAAGTTGTTGAGCGTGTTGAAGCTCCCGGGAGCGTTATTAAGCACATCCTGTGCGGTCAGGAACTGCGACTCTCGGTCGAAGGGTACCGACAGGAAACTGTAATCCGTGGTTGCGGTGGTGACCAGTTGGTAACTGATGGCCCCGGGGGCAGGGACACGACCCGCCACCGAGAAGATGGTCGCGGCGGCAGCGTTCACCTGATACACACCGCCGGGGATGACAGTGAAATTGACACCAAAGCCGGCGGCGAACCGAGATTCGAAGCTCTGCGACGTGGGCCGATAATTGTTCACCGTACGCACGCTGGTTCGGCCGATAGCGTCGATCAACTGATCAGCTGTTGTGATGCCGCTATTCTCAAACGGTACACAGATCAGGTTGAAGCTGGTTGTGGCCGTTGTAACGATCAGATAATCGTATTCGCCCACCCGGTTGGAGACCGCCGACCGGTTGCCGTAAATGTCATAAGCCAGGACCACATAGAAGTACTGGTGAAGCGTATCTCCGACCACATTGACGCCAAAAATATTGTTGTCGATAAACGTCTGCGTCGTCGCCGAGACAGCGCCGATGGAATCAAAGGAGCTGGGGGTGAAGTAGGCCATGGTATCCCGATAGACGATATACCCGCCAATGGAGGTCGGCACGTTGGCTGTGTCGACCGTAATCGCCGACCAGTTCAAAACAATGTTATCCGCCGAAATGGCTATAGCGAGGTCCGCGATGGCCTGCGGCGGAGCCGCGTTGATCGCGCTCACCTGAACCGTATCGGGAACGGAGAATAGGGAACCGTCGGACACAATGAGCTCGAACGCGTAGGTCGCCGGAAGCGGCGGGACGAACGAAGGAGTTGCGGTGCTGCTGCTGTTCAGTGTCACGAGCGGCCCGCTCACCTGCGTCCAGCCATATGTTATGGCCTGGGCGTCCGGATCGAACGACGCCGTTCCGTCCAGTAGGACCGTGGAATTCACGAATACATCTATCTGGTCGGCGCCGGCGTTCGCGACCGGCAGTCGGTTGGTATTGCCAACGGTAATAGCCACAACCTCACTGTCAACGTACTGGCCATCCGAGGCGTAGAAGGTGACGCTATACGCGCCGGACTGCGTGAAATTCGGAGTCCAGTTGAACGACCCGGTGCCGTTTCCATTATCGGCAAAGGTCGCGCCCAAGGGGAGTGCTGTCGTGGTCAGAACCGGGAAGGTTGCATCCGGATCGGAGGCCGACACGGCAAAGTTGAGATTGGCGTTTTCGTTCACCGATTTTGCCCCAACAGCAGCCAGTACCGGCGGCAGATTCACCTGATTCACGGTGATCACCACCAGTTCGGAGTCCGTGTCGACGCCGTCCGATGCATAGAAGGTGACCGGGTAAGTGCCCGCCTGAGCAAAAGTAGGCGTCCAGCTAAAGGCGCCGGAACCATCCCCGTTGTCAAGGAAGGTCGCGCCAGTTGGAAGTGTCGAGGTCGTCAGTGCCGGGATATTCCCGTCACCGTCAGTGGCCGTCACGCCGAAGGCCAGATTCACGTTTTCATCGACCGTCTTGGGACCGATAGTCGCCAGGACCGGCGGCTGGTTGACGTTGCCGACCGTGATCTGCACAACTTCCGAATCCACCGCGGCTGAGTCATCAGTTGCGAAGAACGTAACACTGTAAACGCCGGACTGCGCGAGGGTGGGGGTCCAGTTGAAAACGCCCGTGCCATTGAGATTGTCCACGAACGTAGCGCCGACGGGCAACGGTGTGGCCGTAAGCACCGCTATAGTGCCGTCAATATCGGTAGCCGATACGTTGAAGTTCAGATTGGCGGCCTCAGCCACCGACTTGGATCCGATCGGCGCAAGCACCGGCGGAGCATCGGCGTTCAGAACGGAGATGATGACAACCTCGCTGTCGCGCAGAGACCCGTCTGATGCGTAGAACGTCACCACGTACGAGGCCGCCTGAGTGAAGCCGGGAGTCCAGTTGAACGTGCCGGTCCCATTGAGATTATCGACGAATGTCGCGCCCAGCGGCAACGACGACGTCGTCAACGCGGGTGTCGTGGCGTCCGGGTCGCTGGCCGTCACCACCACGTTCAGATTCCGGTTTTCGTAGACCGATTTCGGCCCGATCGTCGCCAGTATCGGCGCCTGGTTGCCTGCCTCGATGACAGTAACCGACACGACCTCGGAATCCGTGAGGGCGCCATCGGTAGCCCTGAATACTATCGAATACGATCCGGCTTGTATGAACGTCGGCGTCCAATCGAATGTACCGGAGCCGTTGCCGTTATCGACGAAGCTTGCGCCGGACGGCAGCACCGAGGTCGAGAACGACGGGATCGTCGCATCCGGGTCGGTGGCCGAGACATTAAATGTCAACCGAATCCCCTCGGTGGTTGAGCGCGCGCCGATCGTTGCCAGCACGGGCGACTGATTGCCTGCCTCCGTGACGGTAATGACGATCCTCTCCGAATCCACCGCGACACCGTCAGACGCGTAGAACGTGACCGGGTAACTTCCGGCCTGGATGAAACTCGGTGTCCAGGAGAAATTGCCGCTGCCGTTGCCGTTGTCTACAAAAGTCGCGCCGGTCGGCAGGGTTGATGTCGTAAGAGCCGGAATTGTCGAATCCGGATCAACAGCCGTTATCCCGAAGGCGAGCAGTACATTTTCGGAGGTAGTTCGATTTCCAACCGCCGCCAGCAATGGCGCCTGGTTACCGGCATCGATCACCGTGATACTTACAACCTCGGAGTCAACCGCCAGCGAATCATCGGTGGCCCGGAACGTGATCGAGTATACACCGGCTTGATTGAAGACCGGCACCCAACTGAAAGTGCCGGTGCCATTGTTGTTGTCTACAAACGATGCGCCGCTCGGCAGCGTTCCGGTGGTCAGGGTCGGGGAGCCTCCCTCGGCGTCCGTTGCACTTATACCAAACGAGAGAATCACGCCTTCGGTCGTGCTTCGAGAACCGATAGCGGCCAGAACGGGCGGTTGATTGCCGGCATCGATAACGGTGATGACAATCGCCTCCGTATCACGCAGCACACCGTCGGTTGCAAAGAAGGAGACATTGTAAGTCCCCGACTGGACGAAATCAGGCGACCATGTGAAACTCCCTGTGCCGTTACCGGCATCGACAAAGCTCGCCCCGCGCGGCAGCGTAGAACTGGTGAGCACAGGCGTGGTGCCATCGGGATCGGACGCGATTACCCCGAAGGCAAGGGTGAGTCCCTCAGTGATAGACTGTGGCCCGACTGGCGCGATAATCGGTGCACGGTTACCGGCCTCAAGTACGTTTATCGAGACAATTTCTGAATCCGTCAACGAGCCGTCCGATGCACGAAAAACGACATTATATCCGCCGGATTGGGTGAACGATGGCGTCCAGTTGAACGTGCCTGTTCCATCGCCGTTATCGACGAAGGTCGCACCGGTCGGCAGCGTGCCGGTCGACATGATCGGAGTTGTACCGTCCGGGTCCGTCGCCGCCGTGCCAAACGTGAGGTTGACCCCTTCGGTTGTTGATTTCGCTCCGATCGACGCCAACACCGGCAGCTGATTGCCGGCATCGAGCACCGTAATTGCCACAACCTCCGAGTCCACCAGTAAGCCATCACTGGCCCGGAAGGTGACGTTGTACGTCCCGGCCTGAGTGAAACCGGGGGTCCAGATGAACGAACCGGTGCCGTTGCCGTTGTCTGCAAATGATGCACCGCTTGGAAGTGTTGAGGTCGTAAATGTCGGCGTCGTGCCGTCAGGATCACTCGCTGAAATCGCAAACGCCAGGTTGATCCCCTCTGTTGTCGTCTTGCTGCCGATGGTCGCCAGGACCGGCGGCTGATTACCGGCATCGATAACCGTGATAGCAACCGTTTCCGTATCTATAGCGACACCATCGGTGGTTCGGAATGTCACATTGTATGCTCCGGCCTGAATGAAGCTCGGCGTCCAATTGAATGTCGCGGTTCCGTTACCGTTATCGACAAACGTGGCACCGCTGGGGAGAGCCGAGGTCGTGAACGTGGGCGTCGTGCCGTCAGGGTCGGACGCGGAGATGACAAAATTCAGATTGACACCCTCGGTCGTAGACTTGCTGCCAATAGCCGCCAGCACCGGCGCCTGGTTGCCGGCGTCCGCCACGGTGATAGCAACGATCTCTGAGTCGGTTGCGATGCCATCGCCGGCTCGGAACGTCACATTGTACGATCCGGCCTGTACAAAACCAGGCGTCCAGCTAAACGTTCCGGTGCCGTTGCCATTGTCGACAAAGGTTGCGCCTGTTGGCAGTGTACCGGACGTCATGATCGGTGTTGTGCCGTCGGGATCGGTAGCCAACGTCCCGAACGTGAGATTCGCCCCCTCAGAAGTTGATTTGGCACCGATCGCGGCCAGTACCGGTGCCTGGTTTCCAGCTTCGTTCACCGTGATAACAATCGTTTCGGAATCTATAGCCGCGCCATCAGTAGCCCGGAAGGTAACATTGTACGGTCCCGCTTGCGTGAATCCGGGCGTCCAACTAAACGTACCCGTGCCATTGCCATTGTCGACGAACGTCGCACCGCTCGGAAGAGTCGAGGTTGTGAAGGTGGGAGTCGTTCCGTCAGGATCGGTTGCTGAAACGCCAAACGAAAGATTAATCCCCTCCGTAACCGATTTGTTGCCGATCGCCGCCAGTACCGGCGCCAGGTTGCCGGCATCGATAACCGTAATTGCCACCCTTTCGGTATCCGTGGCAACACCATCCGTAGTTCGGAAAGTCACATTGTACAATCCGGCTTGTGTGAAATCGGGCGTCCAATTGAACGTCCCGGTTCCGTTGCCGTTATCGACGAACGTGGCACCGCTGGGGAGAGTCGAGGTTGTAAACGTGGGCGTCGTGCCATCCGGATCGGATGCCGAGATCACGAAATTCAGATTGACGCCCTCGGTCGTCGACCTGTTGCCGATTATCGCCAGTACCGGTGCCTGGTTGCCGGCATCATTTACTGTGATGACTATGGTTTCGGAATCAGTGGCGGTGCCGTCGGCAGCCCGGAAGGTAACGTTGTACGGTCCAGCCTGCGTGAAACCGGGTGTCCAACTGAATGTCCCGGTTCCATTACCATTGTCGGCGAAGATGGCGCCGCTCGGAAGAGTGGAGGTCGTGAAGGATGGTATCGTACCGTCCGCATCAGTGGCCGACACATTGAACGTGAGGTTAAGCCCCTCCGTAACTGAACGGTTGCCAATAGCTGCCAGTACCGGCGTCTGGTTGCCGGCTTCATTCACGGTGATCGTCACGATCTCCGTATCAACCAGTACGCCATCGCTGGCACGGAAGGTGACATTGTATATCCCCGCTTGAGTAAAGCCCGGCGTCCACGTGAACGAACCGGTGCCGTTGCCGTTATCGACGAACGAAGCTCCGCCTGGAAGAGCCGAGGTCGTGAACGTAGGGGTCGTCCCATCGGGATCGGAGGCAGAGATCGCAAACGAGAGATTGACCCCCTCGGTAACCGATTTGTTGCCGATTGCCGCCAGCACCGGCGCCAGATTGCCGGCGTCGAACACCGTTATGACGATTACTTCGGAATCGGTAGCGACACCGTCGGTCGCGCGGAATGTCACATTGTACGGACCCGCCTGGGTGAAGCCGGGGGTCCAATTGAATGTCCCGGTCCCATTGCCGTTATTTGTAAATGTCGCCCCTGTCGGCAGAGTCGAGGTCGAAAGCACCGGCGTTGTGCCGTCGGGGTCAGTGGCCGAGATGTCGAAAGTCAGATTAACACCCTCAGTAGTCGATCGATTGCCCACCGCCGCCAGAACCGGAGGCTGGTTACCGGATTCGAATACATTAATGGAAATTCGTTCCGAATCGATCACCAGACCATCGGAAGCATAGAAGGTCACGTTATATGAACCGGCCTGGGTGAAACCGGGCGTCCAGCCGAAGCTGCCGGTACCGTTGCCGTTGTCGACAAAGGTGGCGCCGGCAGGCAGTGTCGAGGTCGTGAATGCGGGTATGGTCGAATCAGGATCCGCTGCTGAAACCTGGAAGCTGAGATTCACTCCTTCTGTAGTCGCCTTATTCCCGATGGACGCGAGAACCGGCGCCTGATTGCCGGCCTCAAGAACCGTGATCAGAACCACTTCCGAATCGACTGCAGAGGAATCATCGCGGGCATAGAATGTCACGTTGTACGAGCCGGCGCGATTGAAAGTCGGAGTCCAGACAAAGGTACCGGTCCCGTTCAGGTTGTCTACAAATGTGGCTCCGGCCGGAAGTGTACTCGTCGTCAGGCCCGGCGTGGTGCCATCGGGATCCGATGACGATACGCCGAACGTGAGATTGACACCTTCGGTGGTGGAGCGGTTGCCGATGGCCGCCAGGATCGGGGGTAGATTCACCTGATTGACTGTGATACTGACAATCTGCGAATCTCGAAGTGCTCCGTCGGATGCAAAGAACGTGACAGTGTATGAACCTGCCTGACCGAAGTCGGGACTGAATGTGAAGGTACCGGTGCCATCGAGATTGTCCACGAATGAGGCGTTGGTCGGTAACGGAAGCGAACTTGTAAGCGCCGGGATGGTGCCGTCAGGATCGGTCGCCGACACGGGCAAATTCAGCACCTGTCCCTCACTGACTGCCTGGGCGCCGATTGCCGTCATCACCGGCCTGAGGTTCACGTTGTTGACCGTGATCACGACCAGTTCCGAATCGACAGCCACGCCGTCGGACGCGTAGAACGTCACATTGAATGTACCCGATTGCGTGAAATCCGGATTGAAATTGAACGTACCGGTACCGTTGCCGTTGTCTACGAATGTCGCGTTGGCCGGAAGGGGCACGGTGGTAGTCAGCGCGGGAGTGGTCCCATCAGCATCGGTGGCTGAGACGCCAAAATTAAGATTTGCACCCTCGTTCACCGAACGAGGACCGATTGACGCCAGAACCGGTAGCTGATTCACTCCGCCGACAGTGACCGTCACAACTTCCGAATCCGTGATCGAGCCGTCGGACGCATAAAACGTGATGGTATAGACTCCCGCCTGTGTGAAATCAGGGCTGAAATTAAACGTCCCGGTCCCGTTGCCGTTGTCGATGAACGTCGCATTGGCCGGAAGCGGTGTAGTCGTGGTCAGGATCGGCGTCGTGCCATCCGGATCGGATGCCGAAACACCGAAGTTCAAGTTGGATCCTTCATTTACGCTGCGAGGACCAATGGTGGCAAGAACGGGCGCTTGATTCACGTTGTTAACAGTGATGACTACTTGCTCTGAATCAATGATCGATCCATCAGAGGCATAAAACGTCACGTTGACCGTCCCGGCTTGAGTAAAGTCTGGATTGAAATTGAACGTGCCGGTACCGTTTCCATTGTCAACGAACGTCGCGTTGGTCGGCAGGGGGGTTGTGGTTGTCAGGAGCGGTGTTGTCCCGTCAGCGTCAGTCGCCGAGATGCCAATGTTCAGATTGGCGCCTTCATTCACAATGCGCGGACCGATTGCCGCGAGAACGGGCGCCTGATTCACATTGTTGACAGTGATGACGACCTGCTCTGAATCAATGATCGAGCCATCCGACGCATAGAATGTCACGTTGAACGTACCGGCTTGCGTGAAGTCCGGATTAAAATTGAAAGTCCCCGTGCCGTTCCCGTTGTCAACGAAGGTCGCGTTGGCCGGCAGCGGTGTAGTCGTGGTCAGGATCGGTGTCGTGCCATCCGGATCGGATGCCGAAACACCGAAATTCAGGTTGGATCCTTCATTTACGCTGCGAGGACCAATGGCGGCAAGGACGGGCGCTTGATTCACGTTGTTAACAGTGATGATTACTTGCTCTGAATCAATGATCGATCCATCAGAGGCATAAAACGTCACGTTGACCGTCCCGGCCTGAGTAAAGTCCGGAGTGAAGTTGAACGTCCCCGTCCCATTGCCGTTGTCAACGAAAGTTGCGTTGGTCGGCAGGGGGGTTGTGGTCGTCAGGAGCGGTGTCGTCCCATCGGCATCAGTCGCAGAGACAGCGAAGTTCAGATTCGCGCCTTCATTCACACTGCGCGGACCGATTGTCGCGAGTACCGGTGCCTGATTCACATTGTTGACCGTGATGACGACCTGCTCGGAATCGATGATCGACCCATCAGATGCGTAGAACGTCACGTTGAACGTCCCAGCCTGAGCGAAATCCGGGTTGAAATTGAACGTCCCGGTCCCGTTCAGATTGTCAGTAAAGGTAGCGTTGGCTGGAAGTGGGGTCGTGGTGGTCAGGATCGGTGTTGTCCCATCGGCGTCAGTCGCAGAGACAGCGAAGTTTAGATTCGTGCCTTCATTCACACTGCGCGGACCGATTGTCGCCAGTACCGGAGCCTGGTTCACATTGTTGACCGTGATCACGACCTGCTCTGAATCAATGATCGATCCATCCGAGGCATAGAATGTCACATTGAATGTGCCGGCTTGCGTGAAGTCCGGATTGAAGTTGAACGTTCCGGTCCCGTTGCCGTTGTCAATGAATGTCGCATTGATCGGAAGCGGTGTGGTTGTAGTTAGTATCGGTGCTGTACCATCAGGATCGCTCGCGGACACGCCAAAGTTCAGATTCGCCCCCTCATTTACTGCCCGCGGTCCGATCGCAGCAAGAACAGGTGCTTGATTCACATTATTGACCGTTATAGCCACCTGTTCGGAATCTATGATCGCCCCGTCGGACGCATAGAACGTCACGTTGATCGTCCCGGCCTGCGTGAAGTCCGGATTGAAGTTGAATGTTCCGGTCCCGTTGCCATTATCCACAAATGTCGCATTGGCAGGCAGCGGCGTCGATGTTGACAGAATAGGTATGGTGCCATCGGCATCGGTCGCTGATATGCTGAAGTTCAGATTGGCCCCTTCGACGACGGAGCGCGGGCCGATGGTCGCCAGAACGGGTGCCTGGTTGCCTGCCTCGGTCACCGTGATCGCCACGATCTCCGAGTCGATAGCCGTGCCGTCGGAGGCACGAAACGTGATGTTGTACACACCGGCCTGGGTGAAGTCCGGAGTAAAGTTGAATGTGCCGGTCCCATTGCCGTTATCGATAAACGTGGCGTTGGCGGGCAACGGCGTCGAAGTCGTCATGATCGGCGTCGTACCATCCGGATCAGTTGCGGAGACGTTGAAGTTCAACGTGGCATTCTCTGCTACTGAGCGCGCACCAATTGCGGCCAGGATCGGAGTCTGGTTGCCGGCCTCTGTGACGGTGACCGCGACAATCTCGGAGTCAATCGCAGTGCCGTCCGAGGCGCGGAAGGTGATATTGTAGACACCTGCTTGCGTGAAGCTTGGGCTAAAGTTAAACGTGCCGGTGCCGTTGCCGTTGTCAACAAACGTCGCATTCGTCGGCAGCGGCGTTGTGGTCGTGAAGGAGGGTGTCGTGCCGTCGGCATCAGCCGCCGAAACTACGAAATTGAGTGTTGCACCTTCCACGACCGATCGCGGACCGATCGTCGCCAGTACCGGCGCCTGGTTCACATTATTGACCGTGATTGTAACCTGCTCGCTGTCAACGTCGGTCGTGACAGCATCGGTGGCATAAAACGTGATAATTATGGTGCCCGCCTGAGTGAAATCCGGGTTAAATGTGAATGTCCCTGTACCGTTGAGATTATTGACAAACGATGCGTTCGGCGGCAACGCAGAGGTGGACATCACCGGAGTGGTGCCGTCCAGGTCGGTGGCCGTATCGTTGAAGGTTAATGTGAGCCCTTCGTCGATAGCTCGCGCACCGATCGGATTGAGCACAGGCGGCGCGGTTTGCGCCGCGGCAGTGGCCACAATGACCGTCAGAAGCCCCGTGAGGAGAAGCAGTCTCTTATGCATAACAGTATCCCAACCTACTTGCCCTATTTGAGGAAAAGCATCTTCCGGGTTTGACTTTCAGACCCCACCGTCAAGCGATACAGATAGACACCGGTCGCAACCCGTTGCCCGGAATTCGAGGTTGCATCCCATTCCACTTTGTGATCGCCTGCGCTCATAGGTCCATCAACGAGCGTCTTCACCCTCTGCCCGAGTATGTTGAAGATATCCAGATTCACCTGCGATTCGCCGCCACCGGCGACATAGAACTCGATGGTCGTCGACGGGTTGAACGGGTTCGGATAATTCTGCCGCAACATGAACGTCTGCGGCAACTCAGCATCAACTCCGGACACTTCGACGGCCCCGGCGGTCGAGGTCGACAGCAGCGCCTGGGTCAGCCGGAGCTGGCTCTTGTTTCCTACTTTTATATCGGAACGAGCGATGATAGGTACATTCACCAGGTCCGCCGTCCCCACCTGAAGCAACTCGTTTTCCTTGAACGGCGCCATGTGATACAACACGATTTTCAGTCGGCCGTTGCCGTCATCACGATACTGCAGTGTGAAATTGCCGTTGTCCGCCGTCTTGGACGGCATCCCCAGACCTACCGAGCTCGGGTCGTACTGAAGCTCCAGTTGAACGCCGGCGATCTGCTCCGGAAGCTCCGATTTGACTTTAAGAATATCCTGGCTCCCCTGGGACATATCACTGTACGCCAGCGATACGATGGCATGGTCCTTTGGGGTGACGGGCGCCGGTGAAACCGGTATGCCATAAATAAGATTGACATCGGCTACTAAGTCGAACACGTCGACGAATAAGTCGGTGATCAGGTCACCGGCATCGAACTGCCGCGAGTTCAAATTGAAGTTGCCGATAATACTCCCGACAATACTCACCGGGTCGGCCACGTCGATAATCTGGTCGAGGTTGACGTCTCCGCGCTGGTCGATAAACACGACACCCGAATCGGTCACCAGCTCAACGGATCCGATATTGGGATTCGGATTGATCGACTCCCGTCCGCCGGTCAGTCTCATTCGGGCGTTGTTCCACGGAACGGCGGTGGAATCGATCGATACCACCACAAACAACACAGCCGTCGGGTTTAGCGTGTCAGTCGTGTCCTGCTCGATCACCGGTTCATTGTTGAGCCCGAATGTCACGACGCGAATATCCCCCGGTGTCTGGCCAATGTTATCGTATATGACATACTCAGGAATGCGTCCGCTCGGAACAACCGAATCGACCGTCAGGACAGTGCGCGGATAATTGAGGTCAAACTGAATACCATAGACGGTCTTTGAACTCACCAGGTTGACCGGGAAAAACACTCCCTCTTTGCCGGGCAGACCGCCCACCGGCCGCTGACCTTCCACCGAGGTGGAAAACAGTCGGTCGAACTGAAGCTGCTCGACCACGATGGTAACGGTGAGAGTCCCCACATTCCCCTGTGGGTCCTGCGCCCGAAATTGCACCTGGAACGTCCCTACCTGGCTTGTGCTCGGCACCCAACTGAACGAGCTGCTGACTGAGTTGAGATTAGTGGCCGACGGGAATGATGCCCCTAGCGGCATGGTCGCCGAATTAGCCGACAGCGTTATCTGCCCCCCCTCCGCATCGGTGGCTGATACAGTGAATGAGACCGTCTCGCCGGCCTTGAGTGTATACAAGCCTTGTGGCGCTGTAACAACAGGCGCTCCGGCAGTAGTTCCACCTACGGTGATCGTGAGACTTGCAGTATCCCGGTTTGGTTCGTTATAGGCAATCGCTCGGTACGTTGTCGTCACCGTCGGGCTCACGTTCACGATACCAACAGAGGAGGTGCTGCTTCGGAACGGCGTCGTACTGGGCAAAGCAAAAATGGCTACCGAATCGGCGTCAGTGGTGAGCCAGGTCAGAGCCACCGTTGCACCTGCTGTTATGGACGAGTCGGTCGCCTCAATTTGCACCGTCGGCACTGCTGCCAAGGGAGTAGTGTCTACTTTGAAGGCGGTCGTAGGCGTCTGCGGATAGACAGTGTTGCTGAAAGTTGCGCCTCCCAGCGTCCAGGCCTGTGCCTCTTCGGTCATATCGCAGGCAATCGCGATACTGTCGATTCCGTTTGGCGCAAGAACACGCGTCGTTTTCATGAAGAAATTGAACTGTCCGGAATCTCCAATCGCGGCAAGTGGATTCACTATGAACTTTATTCCGAACACAACGTCATCGCCGGCCTCAATACTGTCCAGCACGAACTCCGGACTTGTCGTATCGGTAGGATCGAAATAAGGGTTCGGACGATACGAGGCCAGGACGCTCACCACATCCCTTCGATTAGGATAGAAGAAGGCGCTAAACCCATTAAGCGTGTCGGTGTTGTTTTGGACCGGATATGTTGTGTCGACAAGATAGCGTGGACTCATGATCACAAACTCGATTGCCGTAGAATCGGTAGGTGGGATCATCGGACTGAGCTTGGTCGTATCATATTGGATGAGCATTCGGAAGCTGACGATGTTGGAGTCGTTCTTGATACGCACCGGGGCAACGACCGTGTCTCCGGGACCACCATTGAAACGCTGAACATATACCAGGTCCAGAGGGGATCGCCCGCGGTCCTCGCAAGGCGTTACCGGTGTCTGCGCCCGCAGGTCAGCCGAAAACACCCCAAGAAGCACCAGGCTCAAAAAAACAAGCTTGATTAGTCTCATAGCCGCCTCAGTATGTAAATATGACATCTTCTCCATCACAGTTCTCCCATCACCCTCTATTTCAAAAGCATCATCTTTCGTGTTTCATTCCCAGCGGGCGTCTCCAGACGGTAGAAATAAACTCCGGACCCGACCGACTCTCCCCGCTCGTCCCGACCATCCCACACGACCGTGTGATTTCCAGCGGCGTAGTCGCCATCGGCAACTGTCCGCACCGTACGTCCAAGCAGATCGAACACAGTCAGGGTGATGCGCCCGCTCTGCGGAAGCGCAAAACTGATTGTCGTCTCAGGGTTGAACGGATTCGGATAATTCTGCCCGAGCACGAACGTACTCGGCACATTCGACGTGCCCGAACTCATCGTTACATTCACATACCGCCCGTCGGCGCCGGCCATATCAACCCTGGTAATCTCCGACAGACTCACACCTGCCATGCTCAGAATGTCGTGCATCCCTGCGGGCATGGCGTGCCCCTCGAGGCTGTATATCAACACTCGCGTAACTGAGCCGTCCTGTCGGACCTCCGTGGTCATATTCGAGATCGCGGGGAATTGGGACACCAGGTCGGCACTCCCCTGATATTCGAGGTATATGGCGCCAACGGCAAACGAAGCGTCGTACGACAGCACGCAGGCATCCGCTCCGGCGCTGCAACAGACTCGCGCCTCGAGCGGTGAGGTTTCGACCGGCTTGAGCGCCTCCAAACCCTGTACAATGACATTTATCAGCCGAACCAGATCGGCTACCGTGGCGACATAGCCATCGCCGTTGACATCCGAATTGGCAAACTGCAACGCATCGAACGGATACGCTGTCGGATTCATGAAGTGGTTGGTGAAATTCACCGCGTCGGCGATCTCGAACGGAATCCCGTTGAGGTTGATATCGCCGATACGAACGACCCCGATACTATTGATCATCACGAGGCCGTTCGTGTAAGCGATACCGGTTTGCGGAATTTTCACGCCGACGCTGTCTTTCATGGTGTTGTCGTTGTACACCGGTGTGTCGAAGAATACGAATCGAACCGGTATCCCCATCCCGGCGTAATCGATCGAATTGGCCGCCCGAAAGGAAATCGTAGTCACTGAGCCAGTTCCGACCCCAAGCGGCGTTCCGACACCAACGGCAGCGGCGCTCCCAATGATGCGAAGCCGTCCGGCAAAACCGCCATCGTTGTTTGTCACGGTATATGATTCGAAATACTCCACCCGTGTCCCGGTCTTGGTGGCCGTCATAAACGTCAGCACCGCCGGGTCGTAGCTGATGAGCAGATTGAAGGCCGACACAGGAAGTTCGTTCTGAAGCAACACGGTCACATCGACCAACTGCCCGGGGTCCACGGCCACCGTATCCAGAGACAACGTGTATAGCGTAGCCCTCTCCACCTGTATCTGCACGCGCGCCGTATCCGTCAGGCCGCCTGGATCGGACACAACAAAATCGACCGTCTTCAGACCGCTGTCGGTAATACCCGGCGTCCACGAGAAAGTGGCGGGGTTTGAGCCTGTCAGAGTCGACCCTGACGGCTGATTGAGCACCAGCCAGGTGACCGACTCGAAGTCCGGCTCGTATACGCTCAGACCAAAACTCAGATTCTGCCCGGCCTTCACGCTTTGGGACAATGGCGCCGTTATGACCGGGTTCCGGTTTTTGTTGGTGACTGTCACGAAAACATCCTTGTCGACCGAAAGAGCGCCATCGGAAACCCGGAAGGTGCACCGAAACGGCGATCCAGCCGACGAGTTCGGGCCAAGGAAATCCGGCATCCATGTCAACAGCCCGGAACCGTTCGTCCCTGGCGTAAAAACCGCTCCGGTCGGCTTGGTGAGGCAGGTCAAAGTGAGATTGTCAAGATCGGGATCGGTAGTCTGTATACTGAACTTCAGGCTGTCACCCTCCGCCACGGTCGGTTCCAGTGAGGGGACGAATTGCGGTGCGCGATTGACCGGTATCACGACAATCTTGCCGGCTTTGAACGCGGGGCGAATACTGGTCGAGGTCGTATTTTCGGTAAGCACCAATTCGCCGCCGGGTGCCATAAACTGTGAATCGATAACCAACACTTGTCCCGGAACAGCGCTCGACGAAACCCGAAACTGCAATGTGAAGATCATTCCGTCACCGACCGGAACGGGCGCTTCGGCAAGTTTCACCACGCTGACGACAAAATGGCCGACTATGGCAGGAACGCTGCTCGGGCTGATGATCTTCGACTGGATATATTCGCACCGCGATCCCACAAAGCTTATCGCAGTCAACGACAGCGTCGATGTGTCATATGCGAGCGGGACCGCAAGCGAAGACAATAGCTCATCGTTGCGCAAATTCACCCGGACGTTCACATCCTGCCCCGGATATGCGGTTAACGAGTCGATATACACGTTGTCAACTGCCCCAAAGTTGTCGGTCTGGGCGAGTAACGGGTCGCCGACAATGGTGAATACTACAATAAGTAAAAGTACCTCAAAATACCTCATAATCCCCAACACATAGCCTTATTCACAGCATGCGTCATCACAGGATGAGCAAGATTCGGACCAGAACACCTCTGTTGCTCGATTGGCGGCCTTTGGCTTCCGTGGCGGCCATCGATCAGTTTTTCAGCATGCCCAGGTCTTCTCTCAAGTCCCTGTAATGAGAAGCTACTTAGGGGCTTACCGGCACTATGCCGTATCAAACTCAGTCAGTAGCGATTTGGGCGGTGGGGCCTCTCTTTGTAAAAACGGCTGTGAGGTATTGCAAGGCGGGGTGGACTCTGTAACGCGGAGTCTGCAATCGTACGCAAAGCCGCAAGCGGCTGCGCAGCAGGCCATTCTTTAACAAAGGAAATCCGGCCTAAGTAATTGACGACGACAAAGATAACGTCAGTACAGTCACGTCGATTCAGGTCGTTGGTCATCGTCACTCTTCTCGCCGGTTCATCTCAACCGATCATTCTGTCAATCCGTTAGCTTAGTGCTCGATTTGGTCTCCTTCCGAAGTTATCCCCCGGAAGGGCGTGTGCCTTTCCGGGGGGAAATGAAGCAGTAATCGAAATGATTACTTCACCAGCATCATCTTCTTGGTATCAGAGAAGCTGCCGGCGTTCAGGGTGTAGAAGTACACGCCCGAACCGAAGTTGCTCATGTCGACTGACTGTACGACCGGACCGGCCTGGTTTTCACCAGCCAGAGTCATCACTTCCTGACCAATCACGTTGTAGATGGTCAGGGTCCACTTGGTGTTGACCTTCAAAGTGAAGCTGATCTGGGTGTTCGGGTTGAACGGGTTCGGATAGTTCTGATCCAGCGAGAAGCTGGTCGGAACGTTCTTCGCCGTCACCGGAGCACCGTCGGCTGTCGCCATCTCGATCGATACGATCTGGCCAGGAACGCTGACAAACGAACCAGAGAAGCTCTGGGTCGAACTCACGCCCTCGAACGGCGGGTAGACCAATATCTTGGTGTTCACGCCATCGAATTCATGGGCAATCGCCATGTTCTCGGCAAGCAGGGTCGGGGTCACGTTGCCCTGGGCCACGATGTACGCAGCGCCCATTTCAGCATCAACCGACACCACACCGTCCGTGACCGCGTAGTTCACGGCCACCGGGTTGATCTTCGGATACGGCTGAGCATCGCCGATGACCACACGAATCAGGTAGACCAGGTCGGCAACCGACAGGCCGATACCGTCAGCGTTGACATCGGAGGCAGCGATCTGACCATTCACGTTGATCGTGAAGGCGGCCAGACCCTTGATGAAGTAGTTGGTGTAGTTGACCGCGTCGGCGATTTCGTACGACAGACCGTTCAGGTTGATGTCACCGCGAGCATCGACGGAGTCGGCGCACACGATGTCAATACCACCGTTGATGAAGTCGATCGCAGGCACCGGCGCCGGCTTGCCCTGACCACCGCCGACGAGGCAGAAGTCCTGCACGCCGAGGTAGGTCGGGAAACCAACGCTGCCGTTCGCGATGTTCACCAGCGTGAACTCGTAGTCGGCCACGGTGCAGCTGACATACAGCTTGTCACCAGCGTCGTTCGAGAAGGTATTGTCTTCGCAACCCAGCCAGAAGAACCGGATCGGTACATACTGGCATTCCAGGGTCAGGTCATTGCTGACCAGGAAGTTCAGGCTGAACAGAGTCGTCGGAACGGACGGAGGCATGGTGCAAGCCGGATGGTTCGGACCATTGTTGGTCTCGGCCAGACCGACCACGCGGACCAGACCGCTCGGGCATCCGCCGCTGCAGTTGCCATCAGCGCCGTAACGATAGGTGAAATACTCCCAGCCGCAACCCGCCGGACCGAAAGCGGCGCCGAGAGAAGCGTTCTGGAAGGAGAGAGCGGAGTTGTCATAGGCGATCAGGATGTTAAAGCCGCCGAAACCCTCACCCGCGTCGCCGCGAATCAGAGTCACCGGCACTGACCAGTAACCGCCCTGCGGAACATTGTGCTCTTTCGAGATCTGCAGACCAAACGGGCAGCCCTCGATAATGTTCACAAACAGGCTGCAAGCGTCTGACAGATTGCCATCAGTTGCCGTCACCTCGATACCGAACAGCCCGCCCGGTGCGACCGGGTTGGCCGTGATCAGCCCCGTGTTCGGGTCGATGCTGATGGTACCGTTGTAGCCGGGATCCACAGTCATCGAATAAGTCAGCGGGTCGTTGCAGCCATCAGTCGCGTCGACATCGATGAGTCCGGTGTTACCGGTCGAGATCAACGTGGTGGTGCCGCACACGGGTGACTGAAGCACAGGCGCTTCGTTGGTCACAACGATGTTGACCGTGCAATCCGAACCGTCCTGAGCATCATTCGCGTCCACTACCAGAGTGATAGAGGCACCGACATCACCAAGCGTCGCACCATTCCACGACCATACGCCCGTGTTCGGGTCAATGGAGCCGGGGCCGGAAACGAGCTCGAACGTGTACGGATCCTGCTCAGGATCAGCAGCGTCGAAATCATAGGTAAAGGTGGTGCAGTGGCTGCCGGTAATGTTTACCGGGCAGTTTGTGATGTCAGGAGGAAGATTCGGTACGTTGTAGATGGTGTAGCAATATGGGCCACCCCATGACGGGAACCAGTTCAAACCACCGGGACCGGCCCATTTCCAGGTACCACCCGGACGGAAGAACGCAGAGTCGACACACACGTGCAAGCTGTCATCAGCCATATCAAATGTACCGATGCTCAGGCCATACGGCACGCCGTTGAAATTGGCCGGCATGCCCGCTGCGCTGATCTTCGCCCCGATGATACCGATAGTATCGGCATCCTTCGGAGTGTCGACCCCAGGCAGCGTGTCGAAAATGTTCATGGCGAAATTCAGATCCCAGTTGGAACGCGGAATCGCGCCGGTCAGGGTGTCGCCTGCCACCGGGCCGGACCACGTGGCGCCATCAGGCGAGTAAATCTCATATCCGTTGGAGATATTGAAATTGACTGCCCCGGCGTCAGTGTTGTTGTAGCGCAGCTTGAAAATGATCGGCGTGTTGGTCTTGACCGTGTCGATCGCACCACCGCCGAATTTCCCTACCACGTCATCAATCGTGATAGCACCCTGCTGCGCATACGAGAGCCCGAAAGAAAGAACGAGCACTGAAAAGAGAGCAACTAAAAATGAAATGCGCTTCATTTTTGTCTCCTATGTAGTTCATTACCAATTGCGAGTTGCTACGTCCGACAAAATCTTTTGCTTTCCCCTCAATTCCACTCTGCCTATCTCGGACGAGAGCCAATCAATCCAGGAAGGCATCGCGAGAATATTGGATTTCATCAAACGTTCTTTCTTTGAGCGCGTGTAATGATACCTCTTCTAAGCGTCCTCCTTTCCAGCTATGAATGTTTCCCTTGAGTTCGTGGCCCCGGTCGACCGGGGCCGGTTATCATTCGGTTCTGTTTTGTCGTTCATCTATCATATTGGCGTGTTCGGCCCGTCTTTGAGGCCGGTTATTTCCTCGTTAGGCGTACGCCGCATCAATTCACCTCTACGGACACGGCGGCAGCTCCGCCCCGAAGAACAAAAAGTCGATCAGTTTCTGCAGGTCCGAGATATCCACCTCGCCCGCCGGACTGCCATCCACATTTGCTTCATCCAGGCAGTCATTGACCTGCCCGCCGAAGAACAGAAAGTCGATCATGGTCGACAGGTCGGAGATATCGACAATATCACCCGGGTCCCCGTCGACATTGCCCGTGCTGCTCCCATTGCAGCAGCCCGGGAGCACGGTCAGCGAGCCATCCACCAGGAGAACCTTGCTGGTATCCAGAATCGCAACGGTATCGGTTTCGTAGGAGAGAGAGTCACAGGGAGGGAAGGTCACTTTGCGCCAGTCGACGCAATTGCCGCCAAGATACTGGAAACATCGCCAGCAGACCGTATCCGGTACATATATATGTGTAATGCCGATCGAGTTGCCGTTCGGCTTGGAGAAACTGAACTTGTCCATAAAATCGTGCTGGATGAATATCCGCACCGTCCGGTCCTGAAGGGTATCCGGGACGCTGAGAACGTCAGCCCGCAGCTTGAATAACGTTCCGCCCGACTGCGGCGGCCGCGGAGGTGTGGTAGGCCCCCCCAGTTGGTTCGCCAGGCCGGTCACCAAGAGGTCGGTGCCAACGCCCGACAGGGACCGCGTGGTGACATATTCCCAGCCCCGGATCAGGGTCCCCACAGTATCGATATTACCGATCTGGGCTTCGACCGTGTCCACGTGCATGAAATGCCAGCCCACGGACGTGTCCTTGGGAACCGACACGGAATCCACACAATTGGGGCCTGAATACTGGGTGCACCGCCAATACGTGGTATCCACCACCGTATCGAGTTCGGTCTGGAATTTGATGATGTCCGGACGGTTGGTCTGAAGCCAGACCGTGAAACCGGCGATCGTGTCAACGTAGTTGTCCATGTAAACCGTGACAACCGAGTTCTGTTCGCCGGAATTGCCGGTGGTGTCGCTCACGGTCACGACCAATTGGTAGACGGCCTGGGCGTTGGGAGCGAGGGTGAAAAGTGTTGTAAGCCCTAAAAGAAACCCGAGAAGCGCACTTGCTCGCCGAGTCCGAGAGTGACAGGACATGCCTGCCTCCTTCCTGACGTTGCTGAGAACCATCCCTTAGCTTTCTCCTTACAAAACGTGCCGCAAGCCGACCCTGACACGACACGATTCATCCGGCTGAGCCAAACGAACCCGCGCGAACTTGAAGTCGCCTCAACAGCCTCTGGCTATGTCGGTTTCTTTAGCAGTAGTGCGTTTGTAAGTAACCTGTTTGTAACCTTTCGGAACGCCCCCACAGCCGTCCGAAAAGGAGACCAACACTGACAGTTCAGCTTCGGAAAAGTCGCCGGCCCCTACTGAGCCGTGAGCAAGTGTGTTTCTCTACCTTGGAAATCGTCACCTATCATCCAGCGTCGAATATACCGACGAACGTGACTCTTGTCAACACAAAAAAGGGGATTCCTCACACTTTTTGGCGTCAATGGCCGATTTTCCTCTGATCATTGTCAGTCGCGCACACCAAGCGACCCGAATATGTCCCCTTGATGCGCGCACGGTTACATTTGCGTTTTTGAAACGCCACCGCCGATCCGGGTCTGCCGCCATGCAGCCAGGCATATCAACATTTTCGTCATTCCGCCGCGTGTCTTTATTGATCATGGCGCCTGCTATGGCTCTCCTGACCTGCCTGATCTGGCCGGGAGCATTCTCGTGCTCCCGGGAGCACGATTCGGAGCACGCGGGGAGGCCGATACGAGCATGGTCCGAACGTTTGTCCCCGCCTTAGACAAGAACCGTTTATTTATAGATTGACGGCGGCGGTTCCAGTGCCCAGATTCCGATGCAAAGCAATTGCCTTTTAAGACGTTAAGGGGATACCGGCTATGGCCAGGCTGTCGCGACAAACTCGTGAGAACATAAAGATAGGGATATTCATCGCCGTGGTGGCCCTTCTGCTCACCGTGTACGTGGTGTACCCGCTCAACCGCAGCAAGGAGCTTATGGGGCGGGAAAATATCGACGATTTCGAGCAGGACTCCGTGTCGCAAAACGACCCGACCCCGTTTGCCGAAAAGGGGCTGGTGATCGACACCGTTCGGATTGAAAGTGATGGTCTCACCAATCTCGCCTGTTTGTATGTGGCACCGGTTCAAACGGCCTCTCCCGCCCGCGGAACCGTCATTCTTATTCCCGACGAGCGACAGGACCGAAGAGCGCTGGTCGGCCTGGCGGCACGCTTGGCCGATACCGGGTTCGCCGTTATCACGTACGACCAGCGCGCCTCGGGTCTCTCGACCGGCCAGTTTCACGGTGAAGGGCAGCTCGAAGCAGGCGACTTGGAAGCTGTTATCGGTCATTTCGAACTTCGCGGAAAGATCCAGCATCCGCTGGTCGTGGTGGGGTTTTCGGCCGGCGCTGACGCCGCGCTGCTGGCCCGGCCCGAGGGGAGGCGAATCGATGACATCGTTGCAGCAAATCCATACCTGTCGACCGACCGAATGTTCGACCGGCTGTTCGATCGGCACGGCACTTTCTGGTACCCGTTTCGCACCGGAATCACCTGGTGGTGGTACAACATCCGGTCCGGCTACGCCGCTCCGTTCCGGAGCCGCGACAATATCACCGCCGCCACCAGCCGGACAATCCTCATCCTGCCGCCCGAACAGATCAATGATGCTGAGGTCACCCGTTTCAAGGAACTCTCCGGCGGGGAACTTCTGCAGGTACAGCCGGGTTCAAGCAGCGAGGAAGAAATTCTGGGCAGCGTCTTGCTGCTTACCAGCAAATAGACAGGGATATCTGTGCGACAGTCTATGTACGAACCAACCGGAGCCAACGCAAGGCCCGGTCGATCATTGTTCGTAGCCTATTTCCTGGCCTTCCTGACCATCCTTGCCCCTCTGCACAGCATCGCACATCTGCCTGCTTCGTGTTCCGACAACAGCGCTCTCGACAACGCATCGCTTGACAGTTCGCTCTGGCGACACGACCAGGACCGATGCCAGCTCTGCAGGACCGGCGGCCATCCGGAGTTCCTGCCGATGATCTATGCGACGCCGTTGCACGCGTCGATTACAGGTGCTGTGCCGGCGGTCCCGTCTATCCAACCGGCGAACACTTTGGCCGCGCCAACTTCACCCCGTTCTCCTCCGACATGGTTCACTTTCTGAACCTGAGTCGTTAAGCATCAACACAAGAACGAATGACGAACCACAGCGGCAACTGCCGCTTCGGTCCGTATGTGCATAGGAGAACGTGAATGAGAATACTCGTGTTTACGACTGTACTTCTGTCCGCCGGTGTATCGCTTGCATTAGTGCAACCCGATATCTCGGCGATCGGTGATTTCCGGGCATTCACCGGCAACTGGACCGATTCTTTGGGCAGCAAATCACCCCGGAACGGAAATCTGAACATGAAATTCGACGAACTCGAAGTGGTGATCGCCGGCTATCTGAATCCGTATGCCAAGGGTTGGATCACCGTGTCGTCGCCGGGAGATGGCTTTGAAATCGAAGAGGCCTACGCGACGGTTTTCCAGGGACTTCCGTTGAAATCTGAATTCAGGGCCGGACAATGGCTCATCGATTTCGGGAAGCTCAATATTTCACACACTCACGCCTATCCCTTCATCGATCGACCGCTAGTTCACCGAGTGTTTCTCGGAGGTGATGGCTGGAAAGATCAGGGTATCAACCTGAACATGGTTTTGCCCACACCGTTCTACAGCAAGCTTTCGCTCAGCGCCCTGAAAGGGAAGATATTCGAATCGGAGGAGCCGCCGGAAGACCCCCTTGACGGCCGGTACACGGAAACGCCCGTCTTTACGGGACGTTTCAGCATCTTCACGCCGGTCGGACAGAAGGGGAATATGGATATCGGTGTGTCCGGAATGTTCGGCAGATACAAGGGTCAGGGAGCTAATGGGACAGGCGACAGCACGAGCGGCTTTCGAAATCTGTATGCCAAGATGGCGGCGGTTGACGCCAAGTACAAAATCAGATGGAACGACTATACCAACCTGACTCTTCAAGGCGAGGCTATCTTCAACAAGCGTGACCTGTTCACCGACCAATTTGAGACCCGCTCCAATTGGGGGGCGTTCGCGTATGCCGATCTGCGGTTTCGCAAGCGGTACAATATTGGCGTGGCATTCGACCGTGTCCCAGGAATTTACGATAACGGCGAGGACGACTACGAACAGAATATTCCCGCCAGTCGTTTCAATACTGAGTTGGCCGCCTTCGACGAAAAGAACGCCAGCACCGCGATAACCATCTTCACCGGTTTTTCATTGCTGGAAGAAACGACGCTGTTCCGTCTGGCGGGCCGCTGGGTGTCCTACTCGATCAACGATTCGAAGCTGCTTGTCGATCCAAGCGAGACTTCCAAAAAGAGCGAGTTCACGCTGATAGCGCAGATGCTGTTTTCACTCGGTCCGCACAAACCGCATGACTTTTGAGGAGAACGATCATGAAAAGAATATGTATAGTCCTTATCCTCCTGGCACTCTTCATTGCCGGCATTGCAAATGCCAAAGTGAAAATCGTGGCGTCATCGTCGGACCTGGCGTCCATCGCGACGTTCGTCGGAAAGGAACTGGTCGATGTCACCGCTATCGGGCAGGGGAGATCGAATCTGCACTTTGTTGAGGTTTTGCCGAGCTACATGTATAAGGTCTCAAAAGCAGACATCTATCTGAAGAACGGATTGATGCTTGACCAGTGGGCGCAGAGTGTGATCGATGGCGCCCGCAACGGTAAACTGGTCGTAGTCGATTGCTCCAAAGGCATCACCGTGCTCGATAAGCCGACCGAGAGAGTCACAGCGCTCATGGGGGACATTCACCCCGAAGGGAACCCGCACTACTGGCTTGATCCACGCAACGGCAAGATCATCGCAGAGAATATTACTGACGGTCTCTGCACGGCCGACCCATCGAATGCGGCAACCTACCGGGCGAACCGCGACGCTTTCGACGTTCAGATCGACAAGAAATGGGACGAATGGCAAATGAAAGCCGCGTCCTTCAAAGGGACCGAGTTCATCTCGTACCACAGCACGTTTGTTTATTTCGCGAACGCTTTTGGAGTAACTGTGGCGGGGTATATCGAGCCGAAACCGGGAATAGAACCAACCGCTTCACACAACAGTGAACTGATCGACCTGATCAAGGCTCGGCACATTAAGGCAATTCTCCGCGAACCGTACTATTCGGCCCGGACCCCGGAAGCAATCGCCCGACAAACTGGCGCCACCGTGTATGAGGCGCCTTCATCGGTCGGAGGTACGCCAGAGGCCAGGGATTACTTGGCGCTGTTTGACAGTCTGATCGCCATTCTTGAGAAGGCCGCAGGATAACCATGCTGGAATTGTTGCAACAGCCATTTGTCGAGATCGGCATCACCGTGGCGCTGATTCTCGCGGGAATACACGCCTATTTGGGTTTTCACGTTGTCAGCCGAGGGGTCATCTTCGTTGACCTCTCACTAGCGCAGGCAGCCGCTTTCGGATATGTGGCGGCCATTTTCCTCGGCGTGAGAGAACACTCCTATGTATCATATCTCATCGCGCTTGCCTTCACCATGCTCGGCGCTCTGCTGGTTT
Source organism: Candidatus Zixiibacteriota bacterium (assembly GCA_040753875.1). Taxonomy (NCBI): domain Bacteria; kingdom Pseudomonadati; phylum Candidatus Zixiibacteriota; species Candidatus Zixiibacteriota bacterium. Next base: position 25,937 of record JBFMDV010000022.1, read on the forward strand.
CGATCTCACGCGACCGCAATGAATTGATCCCGCAGGAAGCCTTCATCGGGATCATCTATGCCGGATTCGCAGCCTTGGCGATCCTCTTCCTGGCTCATCTGCCCGACGGTACCGAGGTGATCGCCGAGATCACCAACGGTTCGATCCTCAGTTGTTCGCCGCGCGAACTGATCTTCGTGTCGTGTCTCTACTCGGCAGTCGGATTGTTTCACTACCTGTTTCGTGACAAATTTTTCCTGATCTCCGAAAGCCGGCAGAAGGCATCCTCCCAAGGGGTGCATACTACCCTGTGGGACTTCCTCTTCTACGCCTCGTTTGGACTGGTGGTGACCTCCTCAGTGCATCTGGCTGGTGTGCTTATGGTGTTCTCCCTGCTGGTTATTCCACCAGTGATTGCTCTGCTGGTCACCAGTAGCAAGGGGAAGCGGCTCGCACTTGGATGGACGGTGGCGGGAGTTGGGGCGATCCTTGGTATTCTTGGGTCACTCTCTTTAGACCTCCCCACCTCCCCCTCCATTATGGTGGCATTGATTGCCCTGCTGATACTGGCGGCATTGACCCGAAAACTGCTTCGGACAAAGCCGACGTGAGCCTTGTGCCGTACGCACACTGGGTTATATTCAGTAAGTGCATTCGTGACCGTGGTGGTCCCGTGTCGAATTGGAGTACCTGTCGATGAGTTCTGTTTCCATAGCCGAAGACGTCTACTGGGTCGGCGTGAATGACCCGGGACTTCGCCTCTTTGATATCATCATGCCGACTGAGTTCGGCACCACATACAACTCCTATCTCATCAAAGGCGAGAAGACCGCTCTGATTGACACCGTCAAGAAGGAGTTCACCGACGAGTTTTTCGCCAACCTGGCCCAGGTGGCCGCGATCGAATCGATTGATTATCTGATTGTCAACCACACCGAGCCGGACCACGCCGGCGCCATTGCGGAACTGCTGCAGAGAAATCCACGCGTGAAAATATATTGCTCCGGTGCGGCCGTGCCATTCGTGAAGGCTACCGTCAACCGGACAATCCAGATCGAAGTCGTAAAGGACGACCAAGTGCTGAACCTTGGCGGCAGGAAGCTCCTGTTCAAACTGATGCCGTACATGCACTGGCCCGACACCATGATGGAGTATCTGCCGGAGGACAAGATCCTGTTCTCATGCGATGGATTCGCTTCGCATCTTGCCGGTGAGTCGCTTCACTCCGACGAGTTGACCCACAACCTGGGGCATGAATTCCACTATTATTATGATTGTATCATGCGGCCGTTCGCCGGGCATATCAGGAGGAATCTGCCGAAACTGGATAGTCTCGATATCGCCATGATCGCAGCCTCGCACGGGCCGATCCTCCGCTCCAATCCCCGCAAGTGGATCGATCTGTACAAAGAATGGACGGCGGACCGGACGGCCGGAGCGGCGCGTGTCACCGTGTTTTATGCCAGCAACTATGGCAACACTAAAGAGATGGCCGATCTGTTGGGAGATGAACTGACCGCGCAGTCCTTTCAGGTCTCACTTATCGATATGGTGGAGATCGAAGAGAAACTGGCGCGGGATCTGATCGAATCCAGCAGCGCAGTTGTGATCGGAACCCCGACCTTCAACGGCGATGCCCCCAAACCGGTCTGGGATCTGGTGGGACTTTTCGCCACTGTGTACAATGTGGGCAAAAAAGCGGCCGTGTTCGGCTCCTATGGTTGGGGCGGCGAGGGACCGAAGCTGGTTCAGGACCGTCTGGCGGGCTTAAAACTCAGAGTGTACCCGGAACCATATCGCGCACGGTTGATCCCGTCGGATGAGGAAATGGCGAATCTGAGAGGGTACGCCAACGAACTGGCCAGGTTCTTCCACGGGTGATCGCTCATGATTTGCCGCCGGTCGACAGCACTCTATTGTAGAGAGTCAGCAGTCCTTGCATGTACCGTTCCCATGAAAACATTTGGGACCGCTCCCTCCCCTTCTCGATCATCTCACTCCGATACGGTTCGTCTTCCAAAAGGCGCGTGAGTGCTGCCACGCTCTGAGCCGGTGCGTCCGAGTCCACCAAAGTCGCAGCATCGCCGGCGACTTCGGCGCAGGCCGACCGATTGGACGTAATCACCGGTGATCCGGCCGCCATTGCTTCCAGCACCGGCATGCCGAACCCTTCCTCCCACGAAGGCAACAGCGTGCCGACTGCGTGATGGTATAGGGCGGTAAGGTCGGATGGCGACAGACGCGCGAATCGCATGAGACGATCCGAGGGGATGCGCACAAAATGCCGCGCAACGATTTCATCGTAGCCAAACCCTGGCTCCCCCACAACGACCAGCGAAAGATTCGGCACGCTCCGTACCGCATCGACAACATGGCCGAGGTTCTTCCTGTTCTCGATCCGCCCCACGAACAGCACATAGCGCAATGAAAGAACCTGTCGAACCGGTTCGCTGAGCTCGGTCGGCTGAACTGTTGGCGGGATCACCACACCGAGCGGTACGGCGTGACAAGTGCCGGCCTCGGCCAATCCCAGCGCGACCAGCCGCTGCCGGGTCCATTCGCTGTCCGTGACTATCATGTCGGAGCGCGCAATATCGCGCTTCATCCGTTTTGCCAGCTTCTTCTGATATGATTCACCCTGATATTCATTGGTTTCAAGCGACCAGACATCGTGAACGGTGTAGATGGTCTTGCGGCTCCGCACCGGCGGCAATCGGTGACACAACGCATGCACGATATCGTACGTCGGAGAGCTGATGCAGCTAAGAATCGTGCTGCGCCTGCTCGGGACGGATGTCTCTTTCAGGTTGTCTGGATGGCCGTGTCTGTACAGCGCCAATGATGACAAACCTGGATGACTGCCTGCCAGTTGCAGCGTGTGATAGCACGCCCGGGCTATCCCGCCATAGGGGGACACTGCCAGCGACGTTACCTCGTATGCAACACTGATCATCGGTTAACGAAGTTCGATGCATCCTCAAATGTCAAGAGATTCGCAAAGCTGTCGGTCATTACCCGATAACGGATTTACATACGGGCTTGGCTTTTGACATCCGATGGTGCGTGCGGGTCAATTCTTGGCGGGACCGGCAGCCGGCGCGAGGTGGTTGAGCAGTTCGATCACTGCCCCGGCATTGAATGGCTTCTGTAGATAGCTGTCGAACGGCGCACTCTGACCGGCCATCGCAACGGCCAGTTGTTCGGAGCCGATAAGAATGACCGGCGTGGCGGGGGACTTTTCCTTCACTCGGCGCGTCAACTCCAGTCCATCGAGCGACGGCATGTTAAACTCGGCAATGACCGCATCGAAGCGACCTTTGTCCAACTGGTCGAGTGCCTGCGGACCATCCTCAGCAGCAAACGGCACGTAATGGCCAAAACTGAGCGCCTCGATGAGACTGGTTCGGAACTCGGCATCACGCTCGATCACGAGAACGGTTCGCAGGGAACGAGTCTGCGGCTGCCGCTTGCGCTCAAGAGTGGCTTCGATAAGCGCCTCAATGTGTGAAATGCGGAACGGCTTGGCCAGGAAGCCGTCGGGCGATGCCTGCCCGATCATCTGGGGAGTAGCAAAACCGCTGATGAACAACACCGGCATCTCCGGGTAGTGACGGCGCACGCGTTTAAGTAATTGGATACCGTCAAGGTCCGGCATCTTGATATCGGTCACCATCAATTCGAACACCTGTTCTTTGAGCAACTCCAGCGCCTTCACACCGCCGTGCGCCGCTGTTGTCCTGTACCCCAGCGCCTGTAGCGTATCGACCAGCAGATTCAGCAGGTTGAGATCGTCGTCGACAACGAGCACGTGGGCTTTGGAACCGTTCGTCATAATCACGACCGAATGATCTTTAGGAGTTCCTTTGTTTTCGCCTCCAGCAACTTCCGGCTGTTGGCCTCGATATTAAGTCGCAGCAATGGCTCGGTGTTCGATGGTCTCAGGTTAAACCACCAGTCATCGAACTGGACCGTGAGCCCGTCGATGGTGTCCTGTTTACCCGACGCATAGGACTCTGTCACCTGTTGTATCTTAACGGGAATTGATTCCACCCGGCTGTTGATCTCGCCGGAGCGGAAATATGGGTCGATCACCTGTACCATTTCATGCAGAGGTGTTCCCTCAACGGAAATGAGCTCAAGACAGACGAGGAACGCGATCAATCCGGAGTCGGCGAACCAGTTGTCGCGGAAATAGAAGTGTCCGGAATGCTCGCCGCCAAAGATGGCATTGTTCTTTTTCATGAGCGGCTTGATCAGCGCATGACCGACCCGCGTGCGAATCGCATTGCCCCCCAGTCGGGTGACCAACTCTGGTACCGCCCGCGAGCAGATGAGATTGTAGAGGATCGTTTCCCGGGGATGTTTACTTAACAGCGACTTGGCCACCAGCGCCGTCACCATATCGCCGCCCAACTGGCGACCATCCTTATCTACAAGGAACATCCGGTCAGCATCGCCATCAAATGCCACACCAAAATCAGCCTTTGTCTCGGCGATTTTCTTCTGAAGGTCCCGCAGATTCTCCAGTTCAATGGGTGACGCCGGATGATTCGGGAAACTCCCGTCAAGTTCAAAAAACAGACGCGTAACTTTGACCGGCAGATGCTTGAGTACCGGCGGCAGTGTTGCTCCCGCCATGCCGTTACCGGCATCGATAACGATAGAATACGGCTTCACTTTGGTAACATCGATAAACGACAGACAATGCCTGGCGTATTCCTCGCTGATATCCCGGCGAACCACCATCCCTTTTGTCGATGCTTCGCGAAGCCAAGTCCCCTCCTGAATCGCCTGTAACATCTGATTCAGACCTTCCGAACCGGAAAGCGGCTCGGCGTTCTTGCGGCATATCTTGAAGCCGTTGTACTCTTTTGGATTATGACTCGCCGTTATCATGACACCGCCGTCGTAGCCGAACTTCCCCACTGCAAAATAGAGCGCATCGGTGGAGATAAGTCCGAGGTCGATAACGTCAACGCCGCTGTCATTGATTCCCCGAATGAGTTGTTCCAGTAGCTCGTCGGATGAAAGGCGCATGTCCCGCCCAACCGCAATCGTTCTGCACTCGAGATAGCCGGCCAGCGCGGCGCCAATCTGGTACGCCACCTGACCATTCAACTGTCTTGGGTAAGTTCCGCGAATATCGTATGCCTTGAATATAGATGGATCTACGGGCATGGGTATGGTGTCCTTCAATTCCTCACTGACCTTTTCCGCCAGTATCGGCTCCTCCTGTCGATTCCCCTATAGTACATTCGGCGGCCAAACGCAACTTAAAACCTTCGCTTAAGTCCCCGACCATCAACGAGTTTGCGGCTTCGTCTTTTTCGTACAAAGTCTGGTTTTCCGTATGCCGATACTAAGGGTATCGAGCATTTTCCCCCCTCAAAGGAGTAATCGATGAGAAGGTACGCCCTGCCTGCTACTATGACTGTTTTCATTGTAAGTTTGGCCCTTTTGGTCTCCGGGTATCCGTCAGATTTCTTTCAAGCGCGGATCCATAGCGTGGTAGGTTGGGTTCCGAAGTCCGCTTCGGACGAGAAACCTGACATGGAAGATTCGGCCATTCCAGTTTGTAGGTCAAAACCCCAACAGAGGATCTATGGGGGAGGGGGTTTTGACAATTCGGGAGCATCGGAGGCGGGAGATGTCAAGACCCCAACCCCGGGTTGGTCCCCTGATGGGGTCTTGACCTACAACTACCCGACCAACCGATCGGTTCGAATCGAGTACAGTCTCCCGAAGACATCCAGTGTCGATATTTCGGTATTCAACGTGATGGGCCAATGGGTCGCCGACTTGTCGCGCGGCGAGCAGCCGGCCGGACATCACACCGTACTTTGGAACGGTGCCGACTCTTTCGGCCGCCCGGTCCCTCGTGGCACCTACATCTTCCGGATGCGGGCGAATGGATACGAGCAGATAAATACAATCGCCATGAAGTAAATCGAAGGTCGGGTTCCGAGGTCGCTTCGACCGAGAAACCCGACCTCACTGTTGTCCCGTTGTGTCAGGTCCTGCCGTCCGCCACAGGCGGACGGTGTGACCTGACACTCTCCTTGCCTACTTCAACAACAACATCTTCCTCGTCTCCACAAACTCCCCCGCTTGCAGACGATACAGGTACACGCCACTGGCTGCCTCTGCGCCATCCCACCGAATGGCATGGTGCCCCGCCTCCAACGTCTGATCGAGCAGCGCCGCCACTCTCTGCCCAAGCACGTTGAACAACTCCAGCCGCACCTCCGCCGCCACCGGCAGATCAAACGATATGTCGGTACTCGGATTGAACGGGTTGGGGTAGTTCTGGAAGAGGGTGAACAAGCCTGGGAGTTTCTCTTCGCTCTCGTGCTTATAGGCAATGTTCTCTATATCCGAAGGAATGCTGCCTGCGGGCAACATTTTACCGTAGTTGATAAAGCCTCCAATCAGGTTGGCCCCGATGTACGAGCGCAGGGGACCGTAGTGATCATACTCGGGCATCCAGCTATCCGGCAGCCACAGCACTTCCGTTCCAGGCTCGTTAATCAACATGTCGCAATAGGTGATGGCCTGACTGACAGTCATGCTGTCTTTAGTGATCGCCTGTGTTTGGCTGATCTTACACGCTGCAACATTCAGCATCAACGCCACAAGTTCGGCTTTAGCCAAACGCTTGACAAACGGTTCCTCGGTGACGACCGGCCAGAGCGGCAGCAAATCCTTGAGCGCAAGCAAACTATCGTTTTGCGTTGCCGGTTGCGGCACGGTGTAGATTTCAACAGAATTCAATCTATTGTCATTGAAATGCTGGCCAATCAAACTCGCGAAGCGCGAGAAGTCAGCGCGGGTGTACTGCTCCGGCTTATTCCAGAGCGCCTTCTGCAACTGCATCCCCCAAAAGCCACGCGACCGGGGCACAGATGTGATTTGCGCAGGAACTAGCGTGAAGTTCACATCGACCACGTCACTACTTCCGTCGACAACGACGGTCTTGATCGAAGTGTCACAGGTGAATCCGAGAGGTGGAATTACGGCGACATGATACTCGCCGGCCATCAGCTTGCCGGTCTGGTCGAGCCTGTCGGCATCTGTGAAGAGTTGTACAACAAGTGAATCTCGAGCGTCGTAAACATCCACTGCGACCCCCGTTGCTGAGAAGTCAGCTTCAATAGTTACCGAAATCTGAATGTGTGCACTGTCACTGGTCGACGTGGGAAGAAGCCGCGTATCTATGTGACTATCTCCATCACGGTCAATCTCCATTACAAAATTCTGCGATCCGGCCGCTATGTCGTTAAGTGTCGCGGTGGTAGTAGGAGTGCACTCTATGTTTTCATATCGGACTTCTACCGTTTGGGCGTCGTGCATAGGTAGGAACATTGAAAACGAAAACATCCCACTCTCGCGACCGAGTAAGCTTATTTGATAAGCGGAACTGGGAGGTAGTACCAAGGCTTTGGAGTGATCGAGCATGGTGCCCGATGCATATGGCGTTTGAGTAACGACACTCCCATCGAGGTAAACGATATTGGAGTTGCCTCTATCGTCTACCGCCTGCAAGTCCATTGGGGAGCACAAGAGAAGCCCTATCCCACCACCAGGAATATACTGACGTAATGGCAACATGGAATACTGACGCAGAGCAACACATCCATCTACAAAGACAGAGGCACATCCAGCATTCTCAAGGAATTCCGTTTGCACTGAACTAATCACACCCAAGACCACGCCCAGAGCCTGCAGTGATCTATCCCATCGCCAATTGTGTTGATTGATATAGTCGCCGACATTGTCATTTACGCAACCCATCGCCGAAGTGAGTGCTCTGAATACACAGTTGCCCCTTTCTTCCGCACTCAGGCTCTGGTCAAGGGCACAGGCCCCTTCTGACTGCAGTGTTAATATACATTCGTCAAATCGAGACAGTGCATCTGCTGTCATTCCAAGCATAGCCATCGCCCCCTTTGCCTCGTCCAACCCCGTGGCTACTATACTGATAAGTTCGAAGGCACAGTTTGAGAGAGCATCTGGGTTCGTGGCAACGGTGAAGTTTGTGAAGTAGTTGTCTATAGAAATCTGATCGCTTCCGTCAATCGGTGTGGTTCCGTCAGTTGAAGAAAGTTTCAAATATATTTGGTCAGTGTAATGCGGCGATACGAAGGTAATTGGGCTCGACCAACTTACTCGACCTTCTCGACCGCTGGGGCCAATAGCGGGGATGCGCAGTGTCGACGTGTGTGTTTCTCTGACAATCGATTCGCCTAGCCCCCATATCTTGCACCAGAATGAGTTTACGACCCCCTGATCACATCTGTCCAATACAAACAACGAACACACGACGTCAACTGGGGATGACCACGCATCGCCAATGTTTCTGACCACAAACGAGAGGTCTTGCGGAACACCGCAGGTAGCACCGGTCGGTAGTTCGCTGTTTCCAACCAGGGATAGTTTGGAGTAAGCCACCCCCCCGCACCCGCTCACGTCCATCAAGTAGATATCCCCGTCCGAACAAGAACTGAAAGCGATCTTCGTGCCATCCTCTGACCATGAGGGCCACGTAGCCCCCTTGCCAAAAGTGATTTGCTGCGGAGAGCTGCGATCGAGATTTATGGTCCATAGATCACCTTGTCCACACGGCGGGGCAAAACTTGGCGCACCAAAGAAGACCAGCTTCTGGCACTGGTTTGGAGACCAGTCCAGACCGCCACCGCCATCATTTGAATTGTTGATCCGAGTTGATACTTGGCGCTTTCCTGAACCATCAACTGCGCTCGCCACCCACACGCCGTAATTGCTGTAGCTCTCGTACGCAACTAACAGACCATCTTTTGAAAGCCGTGGGTGTGCGCCTCTGATGTTCAGTGGAGCATTCGTTCTAGTCAACAGGTTGAAACGGTACAAGTAGTCGCCGAGGTAATAGATGAGAAAGGTTCCATCAGGTGATAGCTGCGGATCGGAACCAGTGACAACAAACTCACTCGTTGCGGAGCCAATTCGTTTGCGGTAGATTCTCGGCTCCGCTCTTACCGTGTAATACAGCCAGTTATCCGAACTGAGAACAGGCTCGGATTCATGGGCAGGAGCATCCGTGAGTCGTTCTGGTGTCCCCCCTTCTGCAGGAACCCGAAAAATGTCGAAGTTCCCATACAGGTTGGAAGAGAAGAGCAGATACTGTCCGTCCGGTGTCCATCTCGACTCCGTCTCAAATGCAGTCGGATCATTTGCACCCGCAAGCTTGGCGGGAGTTCCGTAAGAAACCTGACCGCTCACACTCCCGCCGAAACAGGCAAGGAGTATGAACAAGAGGGCCATAAGCCCTTTGCGCAGCATTACATACCCGTGTGCCATCGCACACCTCCTTTAATTGGGTAAGACGTTTTCCTTGGCGGCCACGGTGTGACCGCCTGGGTTCTCTATATAAAGGAATAGTGGCAATGGCTCAGGTTTGCCGGAGCAGATCGCAGATTTTTTTACAGAATTGTGAAGAATTCCCCCGAGCGATTCTCACGTCGGTCATGCCAAAGGCATAACCTCCTCAGAATGACGGGCTTAGAGTGTTACCGCCCCGCTGCTCGCAATTCCCCCTCGGTCACCCACCCGGAATCGGTCCAGTATGCCACCGCGTCGTGCACCATCCCCATGTAGTCAGGGAGTAATGCAGGCGATCGTAGTTTTCCACCACTTCGAAGATCCTCACGCACCTTCTCAAACGTGTCGTTAGGAACGGCCATCACGACACGGAAATGCTCATCCAAATAGTACAAAATCTCCGCGGTAACACCTCGCCAGAAACACTCGGCTACATGCGCAACAAGCAGTGATGAGTCCGTTGTAACAATACCCATCGGACTTGGCTGATTATAGGGTAAAGGCGAAATAGAATCACCAACTTCGGTAAACGGAAACGACACATACACATCCTGGCTGCCGTGCTTAACCCAGGTCAGGTCCATTTCAGAATCCTCATAAGGCGGCGAACAACCGTATGCGGAATCGGGCTTTATTGCGAGAAATGACGTCCTATTGAGGCGATTATTGTAGCACAAGGCAAGAATCTCGTCGCGTCCGTCGCTATCGTGGTCCTTTGCAAGGATCGGCCGACTGCACCCCGCGTTGATATACCATCCCAGCGAGTCCCCATTCGCACTCCAAAACCGCATATGCGATCTGGCCGGCGTGCTGGCGAAGACATTGGTGACGATTACCGGCTTGCCGTCGACCCGAAAGACATTCAGGTCTTCACTGTCATATTGGACACCGGCCGTATCATTGGGATACTGGTTGAGGACAAAACAGTCACGCCAGAACATCAGTTCACCTTCGCTTGAATAACAGTAGAACCGATTCCTTTCCTCACAATTCTGCTCTGATGCAGGCATGAACAGGACCTCGTCGGCCTTCGTGGTGGTATCGAGATTCGCGAATTGGATCAAGGCGATCTGGACCATGCTGTCCCGTATCTTGCACTTCGGCTCGATCGTCCACAGTTTATCCCCCTGAGCGTTGAGAACTGTGACTATATTAGTTTTCATGTTGACCGAAGCTTGTGCTGGATTCCTGTCAAACGGTTGTCCCACAATATAGACAAGCACCCCCGCCAGCACCACCAGCACCGGAACTTCCACCCACACCGTGCGACCCTTGCGGAACAACTTTCGAAGAATATACCAGAACGGATTGCGGGGCTTCCGACGGATCAACCGCTGGTCGTCCGCGACACTCGCCAAGTCGTCAGCCCCTACCAGCTCCAGTTTCCTGCCGGGCAACACTGCTTCAAGCTCCTTCAGATACTGCCACGCCTCGCTGATATGTGCGCGGGGTATTACCAGAAACTTAAGATGCGAGTAGAACGCCCGCTTGATTTTCAGCCTCAGTCCCCCACCGTCGATCGGCGACAATTTCCCTCCGGCCGAAAGCGCACCAGTGAACGATGCCTGCGGGGGCACGCTCAGACGCTCGCGAAACAGCTCCACTTTCTCGACCGCCACAATTGCGCCCACCGCAAACGCCACGCCGAGCGAATCGCCGGTGAATCGCGCGCCGCTAGAGTTTACCTCGAACGTAAACTGATAGTGCTTCTTGAACGGAAGACCATAGTGGTCCAAGAGATACTGCCGTGCGGCCTGAACCGAGTCGCGCGCCTGCGCCAGAAAACGGTCGTCCGGCTTTTCCGTGGGGTTCTTGACCACCACGTCGTCCTCGCCCCGCTTCCTGCCGGTCAACGGCAGGGCCGAGACCGCCAGCGTCAGAATTCTCCCGCGAGGAGCCAGCGCTGTTTCGGACTCCGGATAGTCCTCCACGAACAGGCAATTGACATTCACCGCGGATGCATGATCTGCACGCTCCTGTGTTTCGAGTGGCGCGGCGATCGCACTGTAGGTGCTTTCTATCAACGCACCGAGACGTATGAACGGTTCCACGTCACTGGGTGCGACAATTGATGTCGGTTGTGCCTTGAGCAGATCAAGAAACACGGCGAGAAGCGAAATTTCATCCGGCAAAAACTCATGCGGCCTGGATTTACCTGCAAACGGAACCAGCAGCGGCAGGAATTCCCGTAGGTACGGTTCCAACGCCCGCGACGTGGAGGACTGATACTTCTCGAAAAAAGCCAAGCCAAGGAGGAGCCGCAATTCTGCGGGAATCTGTTCGTTGTGAAGCGAGCGACGGAGCCGGTTGGCATCACTTTCCATTTCAAGAAAGGAGATCATAGGCCACTCTTTCAGGGATGACTGGAATCGAGGCATTTTCAACAAGCCCCGGCATGCGCGCACTAGAGTCCCAATATTCTGACCAAGGATTTGAGCAATTCTCGCACATCGACGACCCCCGCATCACTGCACCCCCTACTGAAACAAGAAAATCTCAATCGGCTCCACGGCTTTGACATTCTCCACGGCGGCCCGTTGCGGACGGCTCGTACTCAGCAGCACTATATCGGCACTGCTCCCCTCGCGCACCGCCACCCGTATCGGAGTATCGCCCGTCAATCCGGTCAGATTCAGGATCTCTATCTCCACCCGTTTCGTCCGCTCCGACTCCGTCAGCACCACCCGGATCTGGTCACCGTTGGCGGCGGTGAGTGTGGCGCTCTTCTCTTCTTCGCGCCATTGCAGCGGCGTGAGCGTAAACAGGGCCAGCGGCAGGCGCACTTCGGCCGTGTACATGTCGGGCGCCGGCCATTCGGCTTTGCCCAGATTGATTCGCCCCTCCGGATCGGTGAGAAACTCGCGCTCCAGACCAAACGGACGAACCAGCACGTTTCGATACATAGCGGGATCCTCGTGGACCAGGAACAACCAGATTTCACCCGTGCGAACATCGCGCACTGCTTTGAGGATTAGTTGCTGGTCATCCGACGCGAGCGTAACCGCGACCGGCGGCCGTGACTCAGCCTCCGCCTTCGCGGCTAATCGGAGGCTCATATCGCCGGCCTCGCGCGGGTCCTGCCAATGTCTGAGGTGAACCACGCGCGCGGTTCCGACAGCCCGGTACGATTCAGCCACCGCTGACAGTTCGTTCAGGAGGTGAGCCACAACAAACCGACAATTCGGGCAGTGTTGCAGATGATCATCTGATGCCGTAGCGCCGGCTGTTTTTTCGTCGAGCAGATACCGTACCCAATCATCGCTCGTAGGGCAGGTCGATCCGTTCATTTGACTCAGGTCCTTGCGCATCCGCTCATCCTCACGTTCGGCGTTGGCCGGTTCCACGCCCTGTGCCGTCTCCCTTGCCCCAAGTGCCGTTCCCTGCTGTCCTCATATTACTATAGTGACGATCCGACACCTTTGCCGCCGGATTAACCGTAAAATTCGCGCAAAATTTCAGAAAAACGGCCCTTGGCCCACAGGGCTACGTCATCGAATCTGCGATATTCCAGCCGGTAGGATTCTCCAGTCAGCCCAGGCACAAATTCCTGGAGATAGTGCCAGTAGCAACTGTGGTCCCCTGTCTCGACCAGGTCGGCAAGCAGCCGTTCGACAGCCTTTGTGAAAATATGCGATAATCTTGTGTCTCCCCCGGTCTCATCGTTGAGCTTTTGAAGGTGCGAAGGCAGTTCAACCATGACCTTCCCTGCCGCCTCCCTGGCCGCCAACTTGAGCTTGATGTTTTCAGTCGGCGTGTCGTTCTGTTCAGCGTATATATCGAACGCCAGCTTCCGATCCGCATCGCGCAGCGCCAGAAACAAGAGCTCCCTCGGTATCGCCGCCTGTTTGCGGGTCTCGGCAGCCACTTCCTGTAGAATCGCATTCACTCGGTCAGCCAGCTTCTTGTGCGGACCTGCCTGCGCCATCACGATTGACAACAGCTCCGGCAAGGTCCACAGTTCCGCTGTCTCCCGGTAATCCGGAAGGTCTGCCAGTCCGACGAATTGCGCGTCAACGGAAGGAAAGCACCGAAAGCGCGGATCTTTGTGCAGAACCTCCCGCAACAGCCGGTGAAGCCGCGCTGCGTTGGGATCAGTCTCCCGCCATCGATGATACAATTCGTAGTCAACCGTTTGACTCACCGCATGCCGGAAACACAACACGACTGTTGCCAGGTCCCCTTTGACAGTCTCGCCCATCCCCTTGGCCAGTTTGCCTGATTCACCCGGCTTATCGAACAGAGGTGCCACCAGCGATTTGACCATAGCTTCGAATTCAACCCCCTCCCGCTCCCTTGCGCTTGCGATCCGATAGTGAAGCGCCGGGTGGAAACGAACGATTACAAGTGCGGCCGCCAACAGACGCTCACAGCATCCTTTCGTCGGCGTCCCGTCGCACCAGTCGCGAATATCCTGCACCAATGCGCGAAGTGCATCTCGATCGTAGGCGGGTAAATGCATGCTGTCCGTAATGCGAGCTAGCCATGCCCTTTGTCTGTGAAATCCCGCTAAAGTATACCAAACGACCCCTATTCATGCAAGAGATTTGGCGTATATGAATGGGAGTTGAAAGCGAGCGCTGATACCACGCGCCGTGACTAAACCGCCTGCGCGAACTGCTTCAGCACGTTCAAAACGTAGTCGATATCGTGCGCCGTGTGGTCGGCATTGATCTGAAATCGAATCAACTGTTCCCCCCGTGGCACTACCGGATAATTCAGCCCGGTCGCAAGCACGCCATGATCGCGAAGGAACTTCACAAGTCGGGTCGTTCGCTCAGTATCACGCACTAACAGCGGTGTCACCGGGTGTGGGCTCGCCAGCGTTTCATAGCCAAGTGCAATCATTCCCTTTTCAAACCGCTCCGTCATGGCATGCAAATGCGCCAGGAGCTTGTGCCCCTCATCGCTTTGCAAAATTTCCAGCGATGCCAGCGCCGCGGCCGCTTCTGGTGGTGTGATTGGGTTAGTGTAGATATACAGCGAGCACTTCTCGCGAAGATACCTGATGATCTCCTTGCTCGACACCACATACCCGCCGTTCACACCCAGCGCTTTGCCCAGCGTGGCAACAAGGATATCGACTCCTTTGGCGTTCATCAGCTCCTCGGTGCCGCGGCCATTCTTGCCGAGTGCTCCGACACCGTGTGAGTCATCTACCATAAGGACAATATCACGCGGAAACTCGTGATTGTACTTGTCTGTCAGCGCGCAAATCTGGTCAAGCGGAGCGAGCACACCACGCATGCTGAACACGCCGTCGGTAATAATCAGAAGGTTATCACAGCGTCCGATCGATTCTTTGATACCCTCTTCGAGATCGTACATGTTGAGATGCTTGTACACCTTCTTGTCTTTCGGACGCGCCATCCGCATGCCGTTGATAATGCAGTTATGATTGAGCTCATCTGAAATGATGATTGTCTCCGATGTTGTCAGACTGGTGATGACACCGAGCACAGAGGAGTACGCCGAACTCGTGAGCATGCACGCCTCACGGCCATGAAACGCAGCGAGCCGTTGTTCCAGTTCGACATGCACGTCGTATGTGCCACTGATAAACCGTACCGCGCCGGGCCCGACACCATATTTGTGCGCGGCGGTCTCTTCGGCCCGAATGACTTTTTCACGGAGCGACATGCCGAGATACGAGTTGGAGTTCATGCGGATAAACTCCTGGTCGCCAAAACCGTGAAGTTTGAACCGTGCCCCTTTGTCTCCCGTTGGTGGAATCACTTCGACGACGATCAGCTCTTCCCCCTTGGCGACTCCGCCTGCCTGGAGCATCTCGATCTCAGATGTGAGATTTTTGACAAATCGTTTCAGCGGCATGGCAGCAGCGAATCTTTCGTGGTCTAAGTATATCCAGTTACGGTTGTTTTGCGGTCGGTAATATAGGGGAATGGAGCTAAGGTGCAAGAGGGAACACCAGTCTGTTAAGTCACTCACAAATCGGGCTACAGACAAAAAAACTTCACTTCTCTCAACATTTCATTTGACACTTAGGGTACTGATTGCGTCATATAGTCAAGTTTGGGTGAGGGACCCGAGAGGCGGAGGGATCGCCCCATCGAGCCCCAATTAAGCTGAAAAAAACTGTGAGCGCATTGAAATGTGTTCGAAGGAGGGGTAATGGATCAAGCTCGGCGCCGCACTGCGCACTTGTGGCCAGTTATTCTCGTTTCTGTTCTGCAGGTATCAATGGGTACCAGAGCAGCAGCATCTCAAGCAGAACCGGTACAGATTTCACCTATTGAGCGAGCAATGCTTGCAATGAAGGCATTGGAGGATGCCATCAACGATCCGAACCCGCTCAATCTTTCTATGATTGAAGCACTGTTTCCGCCGGACGAGTGGCCATGTGGCCCTATCATCGAATAAAACGAAATAATTGACCGATTATTCAATTATGATTTGTATCCGGCATCCGTTTGTCAACGAGATTGTTCGGAGCTATTATTTATTTTGCAGGTCCGCAATGGCAAGTGCAGAAAACGCTTGCATATATAGTCAAGGAAGCCATATTAATTTTTAGGTCATACAATATCCGCCACGGGTAACAGCCTCTCGAACCGGTGTAGTTATGTCGCCATCAACACGTGTTCTCACAATCGCTGCTTCTCTGGCACTCATTCAGCTCGGATGTACCAGTGACTCTGACCGAAGCATCACGCCGGGCGGCCATGACTATCCTGATGCGCCCGGCTGGGTGGAACAGAACCCTTCCCCAACCGCCAAATCGCTGCGCGAAGTGTACTTTGTCTCTGCGACCGAAGGCTGGGCGGTCGGCAATTTCGGGATCATTCTGCACACCACTGATGGCGGCGAACACTGGATGACTCAGCAGTCGACCGCTGGTGATCTGTGGGGGGTGTATTTCTGCGATGCCCGCCACGGCTGGTCAGTCGGCGATGACGGCACGATCGTAGCCACCGACGACGGTGGCGTAACCTGGCGGCAGCAACAGAGCGGAACGACCGAAAGCCTCTGGGATGTCTGGTTTGTCGATACCCTGAAGGGAGTGGCGGTAGGCATCCGGAATACTGTCCTTCGCACAATTGACGGCGGAGAGACGTGGCAATCCAAAGACATCGGTCTGGATCGCAACGGCTTGCGCAATTTCCTCACGGGTCTATATTTCCTCAACGACAGTGTCGGCTGGTTGGTCGGGCTGAATGGCACGGTAGGCTATACTACCGATGGGGGCGAGAATTGGTCGCGGCGCGACCACGGCTCCGGCTCATTCCGACGCGTTTGGTTTGTCAACGATACGGTAGGCTATGTGGCCTGCCAGTTTGGCTGGGTTTTGAAAACCACCAACGCCGGCCTTACCTGGTCGATCATCTACCGAGCCCTGCCCGACATCGATCTGTCTGATGTCGTCTTCACCGATGAAAGTCACGGCTGGATAGTCGGCAATTTCGGCTTTCTGGCCAGTACCACGGACGGCGGCCAGATCTGGCAAATACTACCGACCGGCACCGATGCTTGGCTGACCGGTTTGTCATTTCCCTCTGCTGACACAGGCTGGATCGTCGGTGACGGCGGGCAGATACTGCGTAGTACAGATGCTGGCCAGACTTGGCAGAGAAAGACCCGAGGGATAACAGGTGATTTGTACGACGGCGATTTCGTCAATGATGCTACCGGCTGGGTCGTCGGTGAGAATGGTACCATCCTGCATACGACCGATCGGGGTTGGCATTGGCAGGAACAGGCGAGTGGCACGGCCAACACACTGTACAACGCCGATTTCGTGGACGATCAGACTGGCTGGGTGGTTGGTTCGGGCGGGACGATACTGAGCACGACTACCGGCGGCCGACAGTGGGCTCAGCAATCGTCCGGTACTGCCGCCATGCTGCTCGGCTTGCGCTTTCTTGATGCTTCGCACGGCTGGGCAGCCGGCAGCAGTGGTACGCTGCTCAGTACAAACGATGGGGGAATAACCTGGACTAAACACGAAATTGGCACTACCAACACTCTATGGTCAGTAGAATTTGTTTCGCCAGCCCGGGGCTGGATCGCCGGAAATCGGCTGGTTCTTCGGACCGACGACAGCGGCCGTACCTGGCAACCGGATCCGGGAGTCGTGCCGGAGCAGTACGATCTCACGGTGCAATGCGTGCAGGTTCGTTTTATCACTGATTCGCTAGGTTGGATTGCCGGTCTTCCGGGGGTTACCTACATCACGCGAGATGCCGGTAACACATGGGAAGTAAGCCATATTCCTACTGTTGCTAACTATTTCAACCTGTGGTGTCTCTCCGATCAGGTCGTCTGGGCGGTTGGTGATAAGTACGTGGGCGGTACCCCCCCCATCATGTACTACAGCACCGACAGGGCGTTAACGTGGACACGAATTTATCCGCAGCACAACAACAGCATCAATGGCATCTTCTTCTGGGATCAGAAGCTTGGCTGGCTGTTTGGCGATCATGGCATGATTTTGCACACTACTACCTGCGGCATTGAGTAGAAGCCATTTCATAACCTCTTCAGCGTGATGAGCAGGCAAGCGACATGAAAAAACGCCTCATAAACCATAATATCGCGGTCCCAGCGGACCACCAAGCGACGATTATTTCCCAGCCAGGCAAAAGTTCGCTCCACGGTCCATCGACGCTTGTAGCGTCGCAGCTTGCGGCCATCATGATACTTCCGCTTGTGGTTGTTCCTCCGGTAGGGGCAAATCAACTCGATGCCCCGATCTTTCAAACGCTTCCGCAACGGATCGCTGTCATAACCTTTGTCGGCGATAATCCGTCGGGGGGTCTGTCGCGGACGACCCCGGCCTGGGCGCGGGACGGCAATGGTCGCTATGGTCTTTTCGAGCAGCGTGACTTCCGCCGGGGACGCCGAGTCCAGGTAGTTTCCCAAAGGAAGACCTTGGCCGTCAACCACCACCATCCACTTCGTCCCCTTGCCCCTTTTGGTCTTGCCGACCTTCTCGCCCCCTTTTTGGCGGGAGCAAAACTGCCATCCACAAACGCTTCTGACCAGTCCAGTTGGCCTCGTTCGTCCAACATGGCCAGAAAGGCCCGCCATAGTTTGAGCCAAACACCTTGTTCTTCCCAGCGCTTCAAGCGACGCCAACACGTTGACGGACTGGGGTACCGTTGGGGCAAATCCGCCCAGGGAGCGCCCGTACGCAGAATCCAGAGAATCCCTTCAAACACCTGGCGACTATCCGCCCAGGGACGTCCTCCTCTCTGGGACTGCTTCAGTGGGGGCAATAACGGTTCTATCCGTTTCCAGTGCTGGTCGGTTAACTGCCACCGTTCCTTGGCCATTGAACAACTCCTTTCAATGGCCGGGTATCATAAGCCGTTGTATGACACAAGCTTAAACTGTGCCTAATGTCAGGTTATGAAATGGGCGCTCGGCAAATTCGCAGTTGGGGACGACGCCGGTATTGTGGAAATCATGCAGTTCCCTTCTGGCGGGCCGATCGACTGCTGCACCAAAATGGCACACCACGGTTTTGCCGGGATTCGGAAGAACAACTATTCCGGCGCAGACCTCGTTGGTGTAAAGGCGAACTTTACAACGAAATATGGGGCATTTCTCTGCGGAACTCCAAGCGACACCATATACACGTTCAGCCTTGTTTGGCTTGAGGTTGGTTATGACACCACGCTTGGTGTCAATGGCTATGTCTGGGCACAGGCAGGATTCGGCAAACACCGAATTGCAGGATTGAACACTGTCTGGCAAGCACGGTTTCACGAAGTCCACAGAGGAGTTGCTGGGGATTTGGTCGACCGAATGATTGACATCAACAATTCTGGCATTCCTCCAGACGGAGAAATCCATGAGTTTAAGGAGGAATTCGACCTGTCAAGCCAACGTTGGATAGTATACTATGATGGCTCAGCCTACGATACCGCCGTAGCAATCCCGTTCTGGCAATCAGTAAGAGGTTCATATAGTCGCTACGGCGGTGAGGTCCGGCACCTAGAAGACGACATGGCCGGGACTGCTTCTTCGCCGTGTCGCATATTTGATTGCACCACCAAATCTGTTGGTGGCATATACAACACAGTGACTTTCCGTTTGAGCAGCTCCTTCCAGTGGGAGAATCGGAGCCAATGGATGGCGGATACCGCTGATGCAAACACTGTGTTAATCTGGGACGTCCATCCGCGATGAATCAGATTCTGAGAATTTCCTCGAAATGGAGGTTTGAACAATGATAGCTATTATTCGGCAAATCTGTTTCCTGTTGCTTGTTGTATCGGCGACAGTCCAAGTGGCGGCCGACACTCTCGAGGATACCGCCCATAGCACGCCCTCGGTGCTCCGACTGAAGACTCCACAGGAGGCACACGAATTGGCTGTGCGATATACGGGGTTCACTTCACGCCTGGTCGATTCGCTCGACAACAGCGGGAGACAACAAGCCGTCGCACGGCTTGAACTCATGCCCGACGACAATACCCCATTCCTGAGCCAGCAGGTCATTGGTCGTGAAATTTGGAAAGTCACCTTCGACAGCGTAGTCCTCGACCTCCCCTCCTGGAACAAGGATTGGGTACGTGCGTGCAGTCCCAAGAGATTTCATGTCTTGCTCGATCCAAAAACAGGTCAGTTGATCAGAGTCTACACTACCTATGAGGGTCACGATCTTGTCTTGTCTCCCGAGCCTCAGGCTGATGTCGCCACTGAGACACTGAGACAAACTGGGGAGGTGTTCCTTGAGTTTGCCTCCGAACCTCCACCTATCCCCTTTCTCAAGGCTCTCGATATGGCTATCGGCTCAAGCCCCCTCAAAGCAAAGGAGATAATTGGCCTGTGCATCTTCGAGAGGCGACACGGTAAGGATTCTCGGCTGGTTTGGTCAATTATCGGTCGCGGTATTCCGCCTCTGAGTTTTCACGAGGTCGATTCTGAAGATCGACTCAGCCGTGAAAGAACCGTAGTTGATGCGACTACTGGCCAGCCCCTGTTCATAACAAACAGACCATGAGTTCATAATGAAAGCTCTACCGCATCAATTCTGTTTCCTGTTGCTTGCCGTATTGGCGACAGTCCAAGTGGCGGCCGACACTCTCGAGGATACCGCCCATAGCACCCCCTCGGTGCTTCGCCTTAAAACCCCTCAAGAGGCACACGAATTGGCTGTGCGATATACGGGGTTTACTTCACGCCTGGTCGATTCGCTCGACAACAGCGGGAGACAACAAGCCGTCGCACGGCTTGAACTCATGCCCGACGACAATACCCCATTCCTGAGCCAGCAGGTCATTGGTCGTGAAATTTGGAAAGTCACCTTCGACAGCGTAGTCCTCGACCTCCCCTCCTGGAACAAGGATTGGGTACGTGCGTGCAGTCCCAAGAGATTTCATGTCTTGCTCGATCCAAAAACAGGTCAGTTGATCAGAGTCTACACTACCTATGAGGGTCACGATCTTGTCTTGTCTCCCGAGCCTCAGGCTGATGTCGCCACTGAGACACTGAGACAAACTGGGGAGGTGTTCCTTGAGTTTGCCTCCGAACCTCCACCTATCCCCTTTCTCAAGGCTCTCGATATGGCTATCGGCTCAAGCCCCCTTAAGGCAAAAGAGATAATTGGTGTATGTGTTCGCGAGCGCGGCCATGGTCTGAATCCCAAGCTGGTTTGGTCAATTACCGGCCGCGGGATTCCTCCTTTGAACATACACGAAATTGCTTCAGAAGATCAACTAAGCCGTGAAAGGACTGTGGTTGACGCGACCACTGGTCAGCCCCTTTTCATAACGAACGAACCATGAGTTCATAATGAAAGCTCTACCGCATCAATTCTGTTTCCTGTTGCTTGCCGTATTGGCGACAGTCCAGGTGGCGGCCGACAACCTCGAGGATACAGTCCGTAGCACTCCCTCGGTGCTCCGACTGAAGACTCCACAGGAGGCACACGAACCAGTAACACACCAATTCTGGTGTGAGATTTCACCTTAACACCCCGAATACCGAATCCCATAAACCGTTTGTCCGAGCACTCATTCCCGCTGTCCGCCAAATTCCCTGCCGAGCCTCTACTATTCGCTTATCTGCACCACTTACCGACATCGAGCCGACACAAAATCTCCCTCGGAGAAGAACAAAAAGACACAAAATGACAAAACGAACCCAATCGGTCATTGCGGCACAAGCGATTAGCGATCCAAGCGGTCAAAAACGAACCCATTTGGCAATGCGCGACCCAAATGAAGAACGGCAGACCGGGAGGTCTGCCGATCACAGTTGTCGCGTGGTTCGACTACGCTCACCACGACGATTTGCTCTTACGCCCCGTACATCTCCGTAATCTCAGCCTTGGACTTGCCCAGCATGTTGTACTTCTTCCCCACCTTGACAAACGCTTCCAGCGCCTTGTCCAGATGGTGCTTTTCGTGGCCGGCCGATATCTGCGTTCGTATCCGCGCCGCCCCCTGCGGCACCACCGGGAAGAAGAACCCGATCGCGTAGATTCCCTCGGCGAACAGATCGCGCGAGACATCCTGCGACAGCTTGGCGTTGAACAGCATCACCGGCACAATCGGCGTGTCCCCTTCCTTGAGGACAAACCCGGCCTCGGTCAGTCCTTTGCGCCAGTAGGCGGTGCTGGCTTCGAGCTTGTCGCGCCGCTCGGTGCTGGCCGATAGAATATCGAGCACGCGCAACACGCCGGACACAACAACAGGAGCGATGGTATTCGAGAACAGATATGGTCTCGCCCGCTGACGGCACATTTCGACAAGCTCGCGTCTCCCGCTCACGCATCCGCCCGATGCTCCGCCGAGCGCCTTGCCGAACGTGGTGGTGATGATGTCGATCTTGCCCAGCACGCCGTATTTCTCGTGCGTGCCACGTCCGGTTTTGCCGATGAACCCGCTGGCGTGCGAGTCATCGATCAAAAGCATGGCGTCGTATTTCTCACACAGTTCGACCATCGTGTCGAGCGGCGCGGTGTCACCGTCCATCGAGAAAACGCCGTCAGTAATCACCATCTTCAGCCGCTTGTCGGCATGAAGTTGCAGCTTTTCTTCCAGATGCTCCATGTTGACATGCTTGTAGGTATCCTGCATGGCGCTGCAAAGACGGATACCGTCGATAAGCGAGGCATGCACCAGCCGATCCGAGATCATCACGTCCTCTTTGGTCAGCACCGCCTCGAACACGCCGGCATTGGCATCCATGCACGAAGGGAACAAAATGGTGTCCTCGGTGCCAAGGAACTCCGTGATCTTCGCCTCGAGCTGCTTGTGGATATCTTGCGTGCCGCAGATAAATCGCACTGACGACATGCCGTAGCCACGACTCTCCAGCCCTTCGTGCGCCGCCTTGATCACTTCCGGGTGACTCGAAAGCCCCAGATAATTGTTGGCGCACATGTTGATGACCTTCTTGGGAGAAGAACCGGTCGGAAATTCCACCTCGATATCCGGCGCCTGCACCGAATGAATGAACCGCTCCTGCTTGAACAGGCCGGCTTCCTGAATCGATTTAAGCTGGCCCTGATAAATTACCCGGACCGCGTTGGAAAAAGCCATGGCTCACTCCTTCACGAACTGCTTGACCAGGAGGACAATCTTGTTGACCGAATCGAATGCCTCCGGTGTCGCTTTGTCGTCCGGGATCGAAATCTTGTACTTGTTCTCCAGAAACCGCTTGAGCGATACCATCGAAAACGAATCGACAATCCCGCCCGATATAAGCGGCGTGTCGAACGTGACCTCCGTATCGTCTTCGACATATTCGTTAATGACGTATTTCCGGACAACTTCTTTCATATCTTCCATCGAAAACTCCAATCTATGTCAGGTTACAGCTCAATCATCTTCAAGGGTGGAGGTGTCGCCGACTTGCTGGCCCCACTCTTGTGCCCTCAGCATACGGCGCATAATCTTGCCGCTGCGAGTCTTGGGAAGCCGCTCGACATATTCTATCTCCTGCGGCATGGCCAGCGGCGAGAGTTTCTTGCGGATGAAATTCATGATCTCAAGTTCCAAATCCGGACTGGCGATGAAGTTGGGCTTGAGCATCACGAACGCTTTCACCACTTCCATGTTAACCTCGTCAGGCTTCGCTACCACGGCCGATTCGGCGACCGCCTGGTGCTCCAGAAGCGCCGATTCCACCTCGAACGGACTGACCAGATGCCCGGCGGTGTTGATTATGTCATCGTCGCGCCCGGTGAACCAAAAGTACCCATCGCGGTCGATACTCGACCTGTCTCCCGGCAGGTACCAGCCATTCTTGAACTTCCCCTGATAGGTTGTTTCGTTATTCCAGTATGCGCGCATCATAGAGGGCCAGCCGGGTCGGAAGGCGATCAGACCGACTTTGCCCGGCTCCGTGATCGGCTCGTACGTTTTGGGATCGACCACAACCGCCGTAATTCCCGGAAACGGACGCCCCATCGAGCCCGGCTTGATCTTCATGCCGGGGAAATTGGTGAGCATAATGGAGCCGGTTTCGGTCTGCCAATAGGTATCGAGGAACGGCAGGCCGTACACGCGCTCGGACCAGATAACCGCCTCAGCGTTGAGCGGTTCGCCGACCGAGGCCAGATGGCGAAGCGAGGAAAGATTGAATCTTCTCACTACCTCTTCCCCCGCTTTCATGAGCGAGCGGATGGCGGTTGGCGCGGAATACCAGACCGTAATCTTGTTTTTCTCGATGAAACGGTACCAGTTTTCGGCCGCGAACCCTACATCCAGTACGCATTGGGTGACGCCAAGCGCAAACGGCGCGATGATTCCGTAAGAAGTACCGGTCACCCAGCCCGGATCGGCGGTGCACCAGTAGATGTCGTCATCGCGGAGGTCCAGCACCCACTTGGCGGTAAGATACTGGGCGATCAATGCATAGTGCACATGCTTCACGCCTTTGGGTTGGCCAGTGGTGCCGGATGTATAATGAAGCACCGAGGGGGATTCAGCTTTTGTCGGATGAATCTCCAGTTGCTCGATTTTGGGAGCGTCGTCAAGCGAGAACGGGATCTCCCGTTCCCCGAGCGCTTTCTTGCCATCGTGATCCACAATGATCAGATGTTTGAGATTGGGCAAACGGTCCAAAATCTTGCGGACTTTGGGGGCATGTTTCTTCTGCGTGATTATGGCACTGGTCTGGGCATCGTTCAGGCGGATGAACAACGATTCATCGCCGAACGCCGAAAACAACGGCTGTGCGATGGCGCCGATCTTGAGGACGCCCAAAAATCCCAGATACAGTTCCGGAATCTTATCCATGAACAGACAAACGCGCTCTTCCGGCTTGATGCCAAGTTCGCGGAGGAAATGACCGATTGTGTTACTGGCCAACCGAATATCGTTGAAGGTATACTTGCGGTCCGGAGCGCCGGTTCCTTCCCACAACAGCGCGAGCTTGTTCGCTTTTCCCATCCGGCAGATGCGGTCGGAGCAGTACCAGCCGATGTTGAGCACATCGCCTGGCCTGTATTCCAGTTCCTTTTCTGCGATGGACCAGTCGAAATTCCTGAGGCGGTCCTCGTAGGAGCCAATATTGGACATCGAAATGTTCCCTTGTGTATCTGTGACGGTCATGTGGTGACCTGTTGATTGCCCGGTCATGGTGAAACTGAGGTTAGCGGGCAGCGGGCTGGCCGGCTTTGTCCCCCAGTAGGCGCTTGCGCAGGACGCGCAGCATATCGTCGGTCATGGCAGGTAATTCGTATTCATGTTTCCAGCCCCATTCGTTGCGGGCACAGGAATCATCGATGGAGTTCGGCCAGGAATCGGCGATCGCTTGTCGTACCTGGTCGATCTCGTATTCGATAGTGAACTCTGGAATATGTCTGCGTATCTCTGCGGCGATCTGTGAAGGCGTGAAATGCATGGCGGTCACGTTGAAGGCATTGCGGTGGATCAGGCGTGAGCTATCGGCCTCCATCAGTTCGATCATGGCGCGGAGCGCATCCGGCATGTACATCATGTCGAGCGACGTGTCCGCTCGAAGGTTGCACGTGAACCGCTTGTGAAGGATGGCTTCGTAGTAGATAGCGACGGCGTAGTCGGTGGTGCCACCCCCAGGTTCCGTCACATACGAGATCAACCCGGGAAATCGAAGACCACGTGTGTCAAGGCCGAACCGCTTGAAGTAGTAGTCACAGAGCAGTTCGCCTGCCACCTTGGTGACACCATACATAGTATCCGGTCGCTGAAGTGTATCCTGCGGGGTGCCGTCAGGCGGAGTTGACTTGCCGAATGCGGCGATGGAGCTGGGCGTGAACAGTGCACAGCCATATTCGCGGGCGACTTCGAGGACGTTGTACAGTCCATGAATGTTGACATCCCATGCCAAATGCGGTTTCGACTCTCCGTTGGCCGACAGTATGGCCGCCAGATGGTAGATAGTCCCGATATGGTACTGCTTGACCACCCGCCCGATATGCTGCGGTACCACGACATCGACAAATTCAAAAGGGCCATCGCCGAGAAGACCCGGCTCGGTGGGCAGACGGATATCCGAAGCGATCACGTTATCGTGACCGTATCGGCGCCGGAGTTCAAGGATCAGTTCCGAGCCAATTTGCCCGATTGCGCCAGTGACCAGAATCTTCTTCATAGCGGAAACCTTCGGTAAGCAGCCATCACCAGTTGTCATTGGCGGGGGAGTGCGGGCCGGTCAAGCCAGACCCTACCGCCGCCCCTTCATTGTGGCGAAACATACGCAACGGCGCGGGAAAATCAACGACAAAAGGGGCAGACGGCACGGTACGTCGTGTCACAGAAGAAGATATTCTCGGGAATCAGGACATGAATGGAGATGATTGGTAGCCGTCAACCGCAGGCCGACCAGCGATGTCAGGTGGCGCTTAATTGATTGACATGTGGTAATTCAGCTTTTCCCATCGCTCCCCTGCGTCCGGTCCACCGGATGAAACGGAAACGTGAACGTGAATGTCGCACCCTGACTGGGCTCGGATGAAACCGTGAATGACGCGTCGTGGTTCATGATGATCCGCGCACAATTCACCAGCCCATAGCCACGGGCGTTCGGTTTGGTGGTCAGATGGGCGCGGAACAACCGGTCTTTGATATTGGCCGGGAGCCCCACGCCGTTGTCGGTAACTGTCAGAATGACCCCGGTATCAGTCGCAACTGTTGTTACGGTAACGGTGCCATCTGCCCGACCAGATTCGATTATGGCATCGGCGCCATTGTCCAACAGACTCAGGAGCAAGAGCGCAATCTGATTGGGATCGAGTGCAAAGGGCGGCAGGTTGTGACAGAGCGCAAGGCGTACCTCGACACGACCAAATTTCTTCTGGGTACGGGCGAACGCAGCAGTATCTGAGACAACATCGTTGAGATTGAGAAGCGCTTTGCGCGTTTCCATCCGAGTGGATTCAGCAAGAGCCGAGGTAAACTGCTCCGCTTTCCCCACGTTCCCTTTGAGTTTTTCCAGCGTGGCAGTCACTTTTTCGAGATTCCCTTTTCCGAGATTGATCTGTGCTATCTCCACGCCACCAAGAATCATGCCGAGGAAATTGTTCATGTCGTGGGTGATCCAGGAAAGCAACGAGCCCCGCTCAGCGGCAGTGTGGAGGTTCGCCTGGCGCTGCAGGTTTGTCAGTTCTTTGGTGACTTCGCGAAGGGAAACCACGCGGTCACCCGATGAGCTCCCGTTGCATCGGCACGAATCAACCGTGGCGGCGAAGTGGCGGACAGTATTCGGCGTTTCATATCGAATCAACGTGGAGACGTTTGGCTCGACAGTGGCGGTTACCGATGTCAGAATATTCTGCCATCCGGGAAAGCACTGCCCGGCAAACAGTTCGCGCCATTTCAAACCGACAGCTCCGTGGGCAGAAGGCAGATTGACGCCTATCGAACGTAGCAGGTTGTTGGCGGACTGATTGAGATACGATAGCTCCCCTGCACTGTTCACCAGGAATATGGCCTGACCAAGTGATTCGACAATCGGCTGTGCTGTCGTGTTGGTGTGGTCAGCATTGCTCGATAGGTAAGTTGTTGGCTCATTTGCGACTGGAATATTCATAGACGCCCAACTGTTCTCCGGTTGTCATTTTATGGGCGGCGCTGCAGACCGCGCCGGCCCCGGCATTCCTCGTCTCCACCACCCTTTTGGCAGGACCAATCATCCCCTGTATCGGCAGGACCGCTTGGTTACTTCATGAGGTCGCAGAATTACGTCCCGGGCCGACACGGACCGATCGAGGTTACCTTGACGTCCATCTCAAGACGTAGTAACATTGACTATATTTATCGATGATAGCGTTCTTCTGCCAATGGATGTCGTCCTCGGAGATCAGGAGAGAAACAGTATGAGACAGGCGTTAGTGAGCGTGACAGCAGTGATATTCGTTGCTCTTGCCACAGCCGACAGCAGCCCCTTGCCGACGTTTGATTCCCTGTGGAATTACGACCAACCAGCCGAGACGGAGGTCAAGTTTCGTGTACTGTTGCCGCTGGCGCGGGAATCAGGTAATATCGCATACCTGGCGGAGCTCATGACGCAGATCGCCCGAACGGCGGGACTTCAGCAACATTTCGGAAGGGCTCACGCCATTCTCGATAGCGTGGAGGCGCTGCTTCCGAAGGCTGGAAGTCAGCCAAGGGTCCGATATCTGCTGGAACGGGGACGGGCATTCAATTCGTCACAGCAACAGGAGCGGGCGATTCCGCTGTTCACCGAAGCGTGGGAACGGGCACAGAAGGCGGGACTCGATGGTTTCGCGGTCGATGCTGCCCACATGCTGGCTATTGCAACGCCTGCGGACCAGCACATGAACTGGAATAAAAAAGCTCTGGCCCTGGCACAGAAATCGCCGGACCCAAAGGCCCGGAAATGGCAGGGGAGCCTTTTCAACAACATTGGCTGGGACTATTTCGATCAGGAGAAATATGACAGCGCGCTCGACATGTTCCAGAAGGCGTTAGCGTTTCGCCAGGAGCAGAATCAGCCAGTGCAGATCCGCTTTGCCAAGTGGTGCGTAGCGAAGACCTATCGTGTGCTTGGAAGACTCGACACGGCCCTCGTCATACAGCAGGTGCTGGAGAAGGAATGGAGTGAATCGGGCGAGAAACAGGACGGCTACGTGTACGAGGAACTGGCCGAATGTCTGCTGGCCCTGAATCGCCCCGATGAGGCTACCCCCTATTTCGCCAAGGCTTACACTCTACTGAAAGAAGACCTTTGGCTATCACGTGATGAGCCTGAGCGGCTGGAAAGGTTGAAAGAGATGGGGAGGGTTGGACAATAACCATTCACGAGTAGACCTTCCCACTTCCCCGTTGCTTCCCCCTGTCAAAAACCCTAACTTATTGCCGCTAAAGACGCGAGAGTGGCGGAATTGGTAGACGCGCTGGACTTAGGATCCAGTCCTGAAAGGGGTGGGGGTTCGAGTCCCCCCTTTCGCATAGATTATGAGATCAATCGGTGGTTGACCGGGTCCGGCGACCGGGAACGACAGCCGCCCCCGGCTGTTCCATCGTGGTACCAAGTCGCCGCTTGCGAGGAGCTATAGAGCGTGAAAGTTGAACTAAAACAGGGAGAGGGGTTGGTGCGGGAACTCTCAGTCGAGATTCCGGCCGCCACCGTCCAGACCGAAACTGAAAAGAAGTTTCAGGAAGTCAAAGAGAAGACCACCCTCAAAGGGTTCCGCAAGGGGAAAGCCCCGCTCACCATGATCCGCTCCATGTTTGCCGAACAGGTGAAAGCGGACGTGGTCGATGATCTGATCAAGTCCACTCTCCCCGAAGCAGTGAAGGGGCAAGCTCTCAATATCGCTTCCCGCCCGACGCTGACCGATTTCAAGTTCACCGATGACGGCGGCTTTGTCTATGTGGCCAAGGTCGAGATATTCCCGGAAGTTACCACCGTTAAATACGATGGTCTCAAAGTGACATCCACGCCTGTTGACGTGAATGACGAGGAGGTCAACGACGTGGTCGAGCATATTCGCAAGAAGCTTTCGGAACTTCGGCCGGTGGATCGCGAATCCCGCGAAGGGGACCTGGTGGTGGTTGACCTCAAGAAAGTGAAAGACCCGAAGCTGGTGATAAAGAGCACTGAGTTCCTGGGCTCCGAGGTGGACCTTGGGAACCCGATGACCGTCAAGGAATTCCGCGATCAGTTGATCGGCGTGAAAGCGGGCGAGGTGAAACCGGTTGAGGTCAAGTACCCCCAGGACTATTCTGATACCCAGTTTGCCGGCGCGGAGATCTGGTATGAGGCCACTATCAAGCAGGTGAAAGAGCGGATACTCCCGGAGCTTTCGGATGCCTTTGCGAAGCAGACCGGCCAGGCGGAGACACTCCTGGAATTGAAGCTCAAGATCCGCGAAGATATCGGCAGGCAAAAAACTGAGGCGCAGAGCCGCATGCAGCGCCGCGAGATTGTCCACCAGATATGCGAGATAAACCCTATCCCGATTCCCGACGGCATGGTGGAGGACTACCTTGACGCGGTGGTGGAGGATTTCAAGAAAAACTACAAGGATGCCGATGAGGCGGAGATCCGCAAGGGTTACCGCCAGACCGGCGTGGATACCATGCGCTGGGATATCCTCTGGCATACGCTGGCCACGCAGGAAAAACTGGAGATTTCGACGACAGATACCGAAAATTGGATACAAGGGTTTGCCGCGCACAATAACCTGACCATGGTGCAGGCGCGCGAGGCCCTCTCCCGTTCCGGTCGGGCCAACAGCCTGCGCGAATCGATGCTCGAGGAGAAGGTTGTGGAGTTCCTCCGCACCAGGGCGCAGACGGTGACGATTGGCGCATAGACAAGGATGT
Source organism: Candidatus Zixiibacteriota bacterium (assembly GCA_040753875.1). Taxonomy (NCBI): domain Bacteria; kingdom Pseudomonadati; phylum Candidatus Zixiibacteriota; species Candidatus Zixiibacteriota bacterium. Next base: position 56,017 of record JBFMDV010000022.1, read on the forward strand.
ATGAACCGTTAGTTCAGGAATAATGATCGTATGAAGAATGACATGACCGACAAGATCGTTGCTAACTATCTGGTCCCGATGGTGGTCGAGCAGACCGGCCGCGGCGAGCGTGCGTATGATATTTTCTCTCGACTGCTCAAGGACCGGATCATCTTTATCGGGACCCCGATCGATGACCAGATCGCCAACCTCGTGATCGCCCAGTTGTTGTTTCTGGACGCCGAGGACCCGGAGAAGGATGTGTTCGTGTATATCAATTCGCCGGGCGGTTCGGTGACGGCCGGCATGGCCATCTACGACACCATGCAGTTCATCAAGCCGGACGTGGTGACTACTTGCATGGGGCTGGCTGCGTCTATGGGCTCATTTCTCCTGGCGGCCGGAACCCCCGGCAAGCGGGCAGCGCTCCCCAACAGCCGAATCATGATACACCAACCCTCAGCCGGCACGCAGGGGCAGGTGTCCGATATCGTGATCATGACGGAAGAATTCACCAAGACCAAGAAGCGTCTCAACGAGCTGTTGGTGAAGCACACTGGGCAGAAACTGGATAGGATCGAAAAGGACACGGACCGAAACTTTTTCATGTCGCCCGACGAGGCCAAGGAATACGGCCTGATCGACAAGATCTACGAGTTCGGCAAGCAGGAGCGGAAGTAGCGGACGCACATGCGCGTGCTCACCAAAGCGAAGGAATAGGAAACCATGCCCCACGCCAGCAACAATCCACCATCGTTGCCCCACCGCTGCTCGTTCTGCGGGAAACCCTACGGACAGGTCAAACGGCTGTTCTCAGGGCATGAGTCCTATATCTGCAACGAGTGTGTCACGCTCTGCGCCGACCTTCTGCAGACTGCGCCCGATGTCGAACCCGCCGATGAACTCCGAGATCTTCCCCGCCCCGCCGAGATAAAGAGCTTCCTCGACCAGTACGTGATCGGCCAGGAAGATGCCAAGAAGGCCGTTTCAGTAGCGGTCTACAACCACTATAAGCGCATAAACTACCAGGCAGGGCATCGGAGCACAGGGCAACTTTCGCAAAGTGAGCTCGATGTCGATCTGGAGAAATCCAACATTCTCCTTTTGGGTCCCACCGGCACCGGCAAGACGCTGATTGCCCGCTCGCTGGCCAAATTCCTCAAAGTGCCGTTTACGATCGCTGACGCTACAGTGTTGACGGAGGCAGGCTATGTGGGTGAGGATGTCGAGAACATCCTGGTCCGTTTGTTCCAGGCCTCCAACTACAATGCGGCCAAAACCGAGCGCGGCATTGTGTATATCGATGAAATCGACAAGATTTCACGCAAAGACGGCAACCCCTCAATTACACGAGATGTCTCCGGCGAGGGCGTCCAGCAAGGGCTATTGAAAATCCTCGAAGGCACAACGTCCAACATTCCACCCAAAGGGGGGCGTAAACATCCGGAGCAGGCGTTCGTGCAGATTGACACGACCAATATCCTGTTCATCTGCGGCGGAGCGTTTGATGGCCTGGAAAAGATCGTCGCCCGCCGATTAGGCAGCAGGATAGTCGGGTTCGAAGCTAAGAAAAAATACCTTGGCGCCTCATCAGATGAGATCCTTGACCATGTCATCCCGGCAGATTTGATCGAGTACGGTCTTATTCCCGAGATGGTGGGGCGGCTGCCTGTAGTGGCGGGCCTTCGACCGCTCGACGAAACGGCAATGATGAGCATACTCACCGAGCCGAAGAATGCGCTCACCAAACAGTATGCCCGTCTAATGGAACTCGAAGGTGTCAAGCTCACGTTTGAACCCGAAGCACTTCGCGCGGCGGTGAAGCTGGCGATGGAGAAGAAGACCGGCGCGCGGGCGCTTCGCTCCATTTTCGAGAAGGCGATGATGGAGATCATGTTTGAGGTGCCGTCGCGTCCCGACCTGGCTGAGGTTATCATCACCCGCGAAACGATTCTCGACAACAAACCTCCCCGCACAATCACGCAGGCGGAAAAGAAAAAAGCCGGGTAGCGTCGCTACTTTTACCGCTTCGCGACTAAAGACGATTGGTGAAGCGCCGCCGCTTTCTCCCTAGAACCCATCAATCACTCTGATACTATGCCAGCTTCCTCAGCAGAATAACCGTGTAGTCATCATGCAACTCCGGTTTCGCACGGAAGATCTGCAACTGCCGCGACAGGTCTTCCAAAATGGACTGGAGCGGCTTGGCCCGTCGGCCACTCACAAAGCTCATCAACTGCTTTTCACCGAACATCTCCCCCATCTCATTCTCCGCCTCGATGACGCCATCGGTGTAGAGTAACAGAATGTCGCCGGATCGTAATTCATGCCGGCACTCGTCGTACTGAAACCCCTCATGCACTCCCAGCACCCCGCCAGTAGGTTCAAGTGTCTCGGTGCTGCCGTCGCGGCGAATGATCACCGGCGGGCAGTGCCCGGCGTTGGCCTGTACCAAACGCGAGACAGGCCGGTTTCCTGGTTCGACCGCTACGCAGGCCAGCGACACAAACTTGGTGACCGGTACGTTGCGGCACAGCCAGCGGTTGAGTCGGCTCAGCAGTTCGCTCGGCGATTTCTGTTCCTCAGCCATGATCTGGAGCGCCCCTTGGACATTGGACATGAGCAGTCCGGCCGGCAGCCCTTTTCCCATGACATCAGCGATAACGACAATTGGGTAGCCATTCGGGCTCTCCGTGAGGAAGTCGTAGTAGTCGCCTCCCACGATGCGGGCTGCCATCGATCTGACTGCCAACTCGAAACCGTCGATCCTGGCCACCGACTGGGGCAGCAGTGCGCGATGAATCTTGCTGGCCAGAAACAGGTCCTGCTCGAGTTCCGCGGTCTCTTCAGGGCTTATGCAGCCGAGACAGATCTGGGTGATCGGTTGAATCTCCAGTCGGTGCAGTTCGACCGCGTCATGGCAAACGGCGCAGGCCCCAAAGGATCGATCCTCGATTCGCCTGATCCCCTCCCTTATCTGCTTGAGCAGATCCTGGGCCTTGACCGTGTCACTGTCCCCCACCGCTCGTTGGGCGCTCAGCCATTCGGATACGGCTGCCTCCTTGTCGAGCAAGAGGGCGTGAAAGTGTTCTAATTCCGCGATTGTCATATACTACCTCGCAAGTTCTCCCAATACTTCTAAAACGGTATCCGCCAACACTGGTTTCACCGGACGGCAGATGCTCAGTAGAATGTGATATTGTGGTTCCTATCTCGGCGGGGCACAAGTCTCAAATTGCCGGTATGGCATATTCGATTGACTTAAATCAATGGCTTGTAGTTGTTTCTTGTTGATTCATGAGGCACTAAGGACAAAATCATCTCTGTAGCGAAAGACCGATCACCAACGCCAGGAGGAAATATGCAGACTCTGTTGAGCAAATTCGCTCTCTTTGCAGCAATGCTGGGCAGTGCTGTTGCCGCTCAAAACACGACGTACCGACAGGTTCCCAATGATCTGACAGAGGCCTCGCGGTCGTGCGTGGAATGCCATCAGGCGGACATGCCCGGATTGGTTGGGGAATGGCGGTACAGCCGGCATTACGGGGCGAATGTCGGGTGTTTCGAATGTCACCAGGCAGACCCCAAAGATGCCGACGCGGTCGAACACAACGGATACACGATCGCGGTCATCGTTTCGCCAAAGGACTGTTCCCGATGTCACCTGACGGAATTTGATCAGTTCCAGGCCTCGCACCATGCCGACGCCGGCAAAATCCTCGGTTCGCTTGACAATGTCCTCGGAGAAGTTGTCGAGGGGCCGATGGCGGCGGTCAATGGTTGCAAACAATGCCACGGAACCGAAGTGAAAGTGATGGCGGACGGAAAACTGGACCCGACCACCTGGCCGAATTCCGGCATGGGACGTTTGAATCCGGACGGTTCCAAGGGTTCCTGTGCCGCTTGCCATAGCCGACACTCGTTCGACGCCGCGCTGGCGCGACAGCCGGAGAACTGCGGCAAGTGTCATCTCGGCCCGGACCATCCACAGAAAGAGATCTACGAGGAGTCCAAGCATGGGATCGCCTACTACGCGAATATTGACCGGATGAATCTGCATAGTTCTTCATGGATAGTGGGAGTCGATTATTCGGCGGCGCCGACCTGCGCCACCTGCCACATGTCCGCTACCAGGGACCTTCCGCTGACCCATGATGTCGGTGACCGTATCAGCTGGACACTTCGACCGCCGATCTCCCAGAAAGTGGACGCCGCGGCGATTAAGGCCGGGCAGAAGGTGAAGTCGTGGGAGGCGCGCCGGTCTGATATGCAGAAGGTCTGCGCGAATTGCCACACTTCGACCTACGTGGAGAATTTTTATCAACAGTATGACGGCGCGGTGGGTTTGTATAACGACAAATTTGCGACTCCGGCAACGGAGATTTATAACAAGCTGAGGTCGAGCGGTTTGATAACGGCCGACAATACGTTCGACGAGGAGATCGAGTGGACCTATTACTTCCTGTGGCATCACGAAGGACGTCGCGCCCGCATGGGGGCCGCCATGTTTGCGCCGGATTACACGCAGTGGCATGGCTTCTTTGAAGTGGCGGCACGATTCTATACCGAGTTCGTGCCCCAGGTCGAAGCGATTATTGAGCATGGTCTGGCGACAGGAAATGAAAAGGCTGCCGCTGCCAAGGAAGTTCAGACAGTGCTTGAGAAGGTGCTTAACCGCGAGGATCATCTGTGGTTCACCGGCAACGAGCCCGAAGAGATCAAGAAAGCGCGCATGAAAGCGATGGAGGAGTTCAAGAAGCGATACGCGAACTGAGGCGGTGGACAGCGAGCGAATCATTGGCCTGTGCGGCCCCTTTGCGTGAGACAGAATTGGGTTCGTTTTGTCATTTTTTATTTCCGTTCGAGGGCGTTTTGTCGCAGTAACCGATGATGTAGCATGGTGATACGTGGATGGACAGGTGCTGTTTTGGATGTGGCGCATTCGCGTATCTCCATATGTGACTTGTGGTTGCGATGAAAACAGCAGAGCCTGGTCGCAAGCTAAGTTGTTGAACTGCAAGCAAGGTACCGCCACCATGCATGTTTCACGAGCCGTGCGAGTTGGGGTTTCGAGCACTGGTGTTCAGAGTTCTCCTCTCTTCTAATGGCGCGATGTAGTCGCAAAGACTAAGGAGTTGGTGGGGAAACTGGTGATATGTGTGAGAGAGAGTACGGTTTTGGTGGTTGTGTGCATGATCGAGAATCCACACCTTGCAGGTGTGGCACAGGCTTATTGATGCTTCTCTCCATACATCACGCATCGAGTAAGTGACGTTTTCCATCGCTGGCGTGTAGAGATCATTCATCTTTGCATTAGGTCAGTGGATTCACAATCACTAAGGAATGGTCTGAGAAATTGGTGATGCGTCGAAGAGGGAGTATAGATCAGAAGCTTTGGCGCCTGATCGAGAATTCAGACCTTGCAAGTAGTGTGTTGCTGCAAGCAGGCAAGCTGACGGAGAACAGCAACTGTCAAAACCCCTTGCGACCTGATTACAGCGTTGGGGTTTTGGCCTACAAAAACCATTCAGAAACCCACCGCGTAGCGGTGCGGCACCCGGCCGAATCTTATGACAGAGGTTGAGTACCTTGATTGAGAATTCTCACGTACTCTGAATAGCCGTAAAGTTTCCCTCTCTTTCTGCCTCGAATCTCCCGTACTAAGCCGAGTGACTCCAAATGTCCGATAGCGGTAGTGGCCGTAGGAATACTCAGTTTGCTGATCTTCGCAGCCTTGGCAATTGAGAGTATGGGGGTTCGCTGCAATGTATCGTGGACTCTCAGCGCCGAGCCGGAAGCCCTCCCCAGGCCGGCAATCTTATCACGGTCCCTAGTGAACATCTTGACGAGTCGCTGTGCCGTCGTAACTGCCTGGGCGGAAGTTTCATGAACTCCAGTGAGAAAGAAATGCAGCCAAGCCTCCCACTCACCGTTGACGCGAACGCCCTGCAACAGATCATAGTATTGCGTACGGTTCGTTTTGAAATAGAGACTGAGATAAAGCAGCGGCTGAGAGAGCGCCTCTTCGGCACAAAGCAGGAGCGTAATCATCAGTCGTCCAAGGCGACCGTTTCCGTCCAGAAACGGGTGGATACTCTCAAACTGGACATGGGCAAGAGCCAGCTTTTGAAGTATCGGTGTTCTGACCGGATCATTGTGCAGAAACTTCTCCAGTGCCCCCATGGTTTCGACAACCTTCTCCGGCGATGGTGGAATATAGATGGCGTTTCCCGGTCGCGTGCCACCTATCCAGTTCTGACTGGTTCGGAATTCTCCGGGAGTCTTGTCGCTGCCCCTCCCTTTGCTGAGTAAGACGGCGTGAATTTCCTTCAACAGCCGAAGCGATATTGGGAAGCCTTTTCTCAATCGTTTAAGGCCGTGGTTAATCGCTGCAACGTAGTTGGACACCTCTTGAACATCATCCACAGGTACCCCAGGAAGCGCTTCTGTTTCCCACAAGAGCAGGTCTGACAACGAGGACTGCGTCCCCTCGATTTGCGAGGACAGGACCGCTTCTTTCCGAATATACATGTAGAGGAACAGAGAAGTGTCTGGGAGAAGGGTTGAAACGCTATCGAGGCGACCAAGAGACAGAAGGGCTTTTTCTTCCAGAGCTTTCAATTCCGTATCGATATTGAGCGGTGGGATGGGCGGCAGGGGATTCGGAATAAATGCTCGGCAAGTTTCTCCCCCAGCTGTTGAGATATTCTCAAAACTTCCGGACTTTCGTTGAACCATCGTAGAAAATCCAAATTAAAGGTTTTTTAATAAGCCTAAACCGTATTAAAGGATAAAGCGTTTTCCTTTAATTAGCAAGAAACTACTGCAAATACTGATACTGAGCTAACCTATTATTTGTCAATGTAGTAATGTCGTAATCAACGCTTGCGGCCCTCGTGCGTTCGACAAATCCGCTCCAGGCGGGTTCCCAGTTTTCACAACCATGCAGCCGACATTAGCTCTGAAGTCTCCATTTTCGTTTCCTCTGTCTTGAACACTGGTCGGCCGTATGGGGAAATGGAGTGACCGGGGACCCAGCAGGTGGCTAGGCTACACCTGGTTTCATGTTCGTCATCTGTCGTTGCGGAAGTCATCACCCGTTGGGTTCACTACGGGGCTGGGGGCGTCGGATTCAAGGGAGTACGTTGTGTCAGTTCACACCGTCCGCCTATCGGCAGACGGCAGGAACTGACACAACAGGGAATCGTCAGCTTGAGCCCCTTGCCAGCACATGCCCGACGCCATATACTATGCCATCATCTGGCGTCTGCTTACGGCATGGAGAAGCGACCCGGCGGGGTGGTTAGCCCAGACGGTGCACAGGTGAGGAGGTACCGCTATGAATTTCCGTAACAGTATTCTGCTGACGGCCATACTGGTGCTGGTGGTCGTTGCGACGCACGGTGAGACAAAGGCCAGCGACGAACTGATCCTGGTTCCGTGGAGCGAGATCCGAGCAGAAATCGCCACTTACCTTTGCGTGAAGGTGGACTCGCACCCTGACGGCACGATTGGCTCATGGATTGAGCACACGGGGTACGAACGCTGCACACCGGGAAACGCTACTCCCGCGCTTGCACGCGCAGTGAAGAAAACGCTCAAAATGAACTTTGCACTCCTGGTCGGCGTGCAGCCGAGACAGGTCGGATTGAAGTTTCAGGACACGCTTCCCATCGACGTGCAGACCAGGAACTTGCAGGAGGCATATTTCGGCTGCGATCTATTTCTTCGACCGCTTTTGAGAAGTCTCGCCAAAGAACTGGCATCGCAGGGGCTGGCCTGCCCCGATCTCCCGGCGCTCGAGCCGAGGCCGGTGCGAACGGTGCTGTGGGCGGAATTCGCGCGCTATCTGAGTGTGTATGCCTGGCCGGATGAAGTCTATACACCAACCGACTCGTTGGGCCGACCGACCGGCAAGCCGATTTCAACCTACCATATCTGCTCCGGATTGAACGGCATCGACGACGCGATTGCAGACCCCGACGAATTCCTCGTGTACGTGGCTTGCACGATCGCCATGTTCAACCCCGACTTCGAAAAACTGGCCAGCACGTACTTCAAGAAACTCAGGACCGATTCCGCATTGCACGCAATGACAGGGAATAGTGAGCGCACCAAGTACCTTCGCGAGCAGTTGCCCGCGCGGCTCGCAGCGGACCGCAAGCTAAGAGAGGTCGCCATGAAAAGGGTCAAGAAGTACGCGGAGGACCTGGCGATTCGGTTCGAGTCTTAGTCGAACGGAGTAACTGAAAATCGAGATTGCTTCGCTCGCCGGACGCGGAACCAGAAGCGGTTTCGCGCCACATTCTGGTTTTCCGCGTACGCCGGAATGACAATAGATAGCTTCGTACGCGCTTCGACTCCGCTCAGCGCGTCACGCCAAGGCTATGATGTAACGCTGAAGTCCGCCGCAAGCGGCAGGGTACCAGGTTCAGGAGCTAACCCGCCCACCACCATTGAGCAACGCATCTATGATCCTTCCTGGCAAGCACAATGATGCCACTACTCATACCCAATTTCAACAGTTCGTCGAGCGTCCTCCACCCTTTGGAAACACTCACATAGTAATAGACACTGTCGCTCAATATCAGACTGTCAAAAACTAGCTCTGAAACAGCACTCTCAGTTTGGGAAGCAAGAAGCACTCGACGTGCTGCATCTAGTGTAGTGTTTCATAATTGTATTGACATTTGATTTGAACTTTGATATTTTGGCCGGCGATGAATATCGCCGAGCCAATCGCGCTGTCTTCTGAGGAGCAACGGGTGATCGATGCCTGGGTGCGG